>DATEKZ010000180.1:0-2634 GCA_035277185.1 Verrucomicrobiia bacterium | reverse complement strand
GATTCTTTAACTGAGTTTCTCCGGCTAAGCCAATACTCCGCGGAGGAGCCGGAGGAGATCACGCTTTCGGGTTCCTCTCCCTTGGCGTATTTCGCGTATTTTGCGGGTTGATCCGGATCGTAGCCGCTGGGTTGCCCGGTTCATCATTCCACTCGTTTTTCACTAACTGGATTGTTTTCTCCTCGAGGCCGATGTATAACTGGATCGGACGCAAGTCTGTCATGAAAGCCGACCCTGCCCACCCGCATCGCCCGGCCCGGCAGCAAAAGCAACTGCCGCGCGCGTTCAAGGACCTGACACCGACGAAAGCCTTCAATCCGCGCACGTTCTTCTACGAGATGGTTTGGAAGGCATGGCTGACGCGGCGCAAGGGACAGCACAAGAAGCCCGACTTTCCCAAACTGGAGCCGGGCCAGGTGGCGCTAACGTGGATCGGCCATGCCTCGTTTCTGGTCCAATTTCACGACCTGAACGTTCTCATCGATCCCAATTTTGCGAACTGGCTTTTCTTGTTGAAGCGGATCAAGCGCGCCGGGGTGAAGATCCGCCACCTGCCGCCGATCGATCTGGTGTTGCGGACGCATGCGCACTTCGACCATTTCCACAAACCGTCGCTGCGCCGGCTGCCGCACCCGAAGATTGGTGTGATGCCCTGGGGCATGGGCGATCTTGCCTACGGCCTCGGATTCGAACGTGTCATCGAACTCGAATGGTGGGAGAGCTTTTCACGCGGGAACTGGAAAGTCACCCTCACGCCTTGCAAGCATTGGGGCGCCCGCATGCTGCGCGACGACCATCGCGGTTACGGCGGCTTCATTCTCGAACACGAAGGCCGTCGAATCTATCACGCCGGAGACAGCGCGTACTTCGGAGGGTTCGAGGAGATCGGCGCCCGTCTTCAACCGGAGATCGCGTTGCTTCCGATTGGCGCGTATTACCCTGATTCGTTTCGCAACGTTCACATGGGACCGGACGAGGCCATGAAGGTCTTTCATGACCTGCGCGCCCAATGGCTGGTGCCGATGCATTATGGCACGTTCAAGCTCTCCTTCGAGCACATCGACGAGCCACCACGCTGGCTGAAGGAACTCGCCGCCCGTGACGGTGTGAGTGACCGGTTGCGGATTCTGGAGGAGGGCGTTCCTTACGTGTTCTGATCCCGCTCTAAAGGCTCAGATGCCCCAGCGCCAGCAAGCCGTAAAAGGTGTACTCGCTGTCGAGGTGATCGTCCGCCCAGTGCCCGTGAAAACCGCCCTGAGCGGACCAAAGGGAGTCCACAAAATCGAGGCAGCGTTCGTGGACTTCGCTCGACAGCCGCCGGTCCATGGCCGCCAGGGCGTGAAGCGCCGTGGCTGTTGACAGCAGGTCCGGCATCGGCGCGTCCGGCACCGCCAGGAACCCGCCCTGAGGATGAACACACGCCAATAACCAGTCGCCCACGCGCTCGTCTACCGGAAAGCCGAGGTGCCGAATGAGCGTGACGGCGCCGGCAGTGGCGTTGGTTGCACCGACGGGTACGCCGGGCGCGTTGCTCCACGCGCCATCGGGCGTTTCCAGGCGCTTCAAGCTTTGAATCAGTTTCAGCGGATGGGGAGGCGTGTGGCCCAGATCCTCGTAGGCTCCGACCGCGACGAAGGCGCCGTAGGCGGTCCCGTGAAGCAGTCTCGGATCGCCTTCGTATCCGCCGTCGGGTTTCCGAAACGCTTCGATTCGCTTTAGCACGGCGCCGTCAATTCCCGGAGGCATGCGTTTCGCCCCCACGACGGCCCAGCAGCGGGCCAGCGCCGACAGGTGAACGAAGTCCAGGGCTTCACCCTCGCCGAACATGCGCAGGTACTTCTCGACCTGGTCGAGGGGCACTTCGGCGTCGAGTGCCTGCAGACCGGCAAGCGTGAAGATCGTGTAGTAGAGGTCCGGCCGGCCGGTGCGGTCCAGCCCCGCGCCCTCCGCTGTAAGCTGGCTCCGGAAGAAATTGAGGACGAGGTCGGTGGAATCCGCCAGCAGACGAGGGGCGAGCCGGGCGACCTGGAGCAACTGAAGGCGAAGGCTCACGTCGATGAGGGTCGGGCGCGGCCAAAGAGCAGCCCGCTTTACACGGGGCTCGTTGCAGGTTGCAACCCGGCCGAATTTTGTTCCTCGACCATCCGGCGGCCCGCGTTCCTTTGCTCAAACTCCTTGCACCAGCCCTTGATTTCGGTGTCGTTGAAAATCTTGCCGATCACGCGACGCAGGAGCCCTTTGAGATTTGGATTCTCCAGATCGCGCAGTGAACGGATCGCCTCTTCCTTGTAGGTTTCGTAAAGGTGCCGGGCGCGTTCGTCGGCTTTCAACTCGGTGTAAACGATTTCCACTTCTCCCGCGCCGACTCCGGGTTGAGGCGAGCGCCGCCAAAGGGACTCGAGCAACTCTTTCTTCCCGCCCTGCGCGCGCTCATAGGCGACCGCCAGCAGAAGGCTTGGCCGCATCCCCGCAATGTCGTTGGTCTCGCCGTCGCTGCCGAGATCGCTCAAGTCATCGCGGATCTGATAGGCAATGCCGAGCGCTTCACTGTACGCGGCCAGCACGTCGGCCACTTCCTCGTGCGGTTCGGTGCCGGCGTAAATGGCGCCCAGCCGCAACGCCACTTCAAACGCA
>DATEKZ010000179.1:0-3706 GCA_035277185.1 Verrucomicrobiia bacterium | reverse complement strand
TCGTCCCAGATCTGATCACAGGCAGGTTCCATAGTGACAGCGTGTTGTTCGCGCGTGCGACGGCGGCTTTCCGAGCGCCAGACATCGATGGCGACATGAACGGTGGTGCGATGCAGCCACGCGACGAGTTCGGCATCACCTCGGATTTTCAGGGCTGCCCTCGCCAGACGCGTGAAGACCGTTTGCGTCACCTCCTCGGCCAGGGATCCGTTTGACAGGCGCCTCTTCGCAATTGAATAGACCAGGTTCGTGTACCGGCCCACCAAATCGGAGAAGGCGCTTTCCGATCCGGTGTCTCTGTAAGCAGCCAACAGGTCAGATCCGTTCATCACAATGAGGTAATCGGCACCGACCGCGAAAGGTAACACAAATAACTCGCTTTCGGCAGTCAATGGTCGCCCAAAAACTCAATTCGTAGCGTGACTCACCCGAGCGCCGGGCTATCATTGAACGCAAGCCTTAAGACAAACGCAACCCTATGAAACAAATCTCCAGACGCCGGTTCATCCAAACCACGACGGCGGGCGTGGCGCTGCCTTATTTCGTACCGGCATCCGTCCTGGGTGCCAACGCTCCCGGCAACAAGATTACGATCGGTTTCATCGGCACAGGCGATCACGGAACGGATTCGAACCTGCGGCGGTATCTTCAGCTTTCAAACGCAAAAGTGCTGATGGTTTGTGATGTCTCGAGCATTCGATTGCGCAAAGCCAAGGCCATCGTGGACGCGCAGTACGACAACGAGGATTGCGCCATGACAGGGGATTTCCGCGAAGTGCTGGCCCGCCCGGACATCGACGCCGTCATGATCTCGACACCGGATCACTGGCACACGCTCATCAGCGTGATGGCGATCCGCGCGGGCAAGGACGTACAGTGCGAAAAGCCCACGCTCACCATCGATGAAGGCAAGGTGCTCATCGACACCGTCCGAAAACACAAGAAGGTGTTCCAGACCAGCACCGAGGACCGGTCTATTCCCGTCTATCATCGGATGGCGGAGTTGGTGCGCAACGGGCGCATCGGGAAATTGCAGAAGATCGAAGTGATCCTTCCGAAACAGCCGACGAAACCAGGCGATCCGACACCGCAAACCGTGCCGCCGGATCTCGACTACGAAATGTGGCTCGGACCGGCGCCGTATGCGCCTTACACGCGGGACCGCGTCCATTTCAATTTCCGCTGGATCTGGGATTATTCGGGCGGAATCATCTGCGACTGGGGCACGCACTTGTTTGACACCGCGCAATGGGCCAACGACACCGAGCACACCGGACCGGTGGAAGTCGAGGGCACCGGCACTCACTGGGAAGGCGGACTCTATAACACGGTCAAGGATTACGACGTCACCTTCCGCTACGCGAATGGCGTGACGATGACCTGCAAACCCGGCAATCCGGCCATCAAGTTCATCGGTACGGACGGATGGGTGGGCAATCGCGGCTGGCGGGGCGAGGTTGAAGCCAGTTCACCGGAAATACTGAATTCGGTGATCGGCCCCAACGAACTTCATCTCTACACGAATCGCGAAGGCGAACATCATGACTTCCTCAAATGCGTGAGGAACCGGAAGGATCCCTACTTCCCCGTGGAAATCGGTCACCGCGTGGCGACCGTGTGCCACCTGGCAAACCTCTCGATTCGATTGGGACGAAAGCTCAGGTGGGACCCCAAGGCCGAACGATTTGAGAACGACGCAGAAGCCAACGCCCTGCGGTCGCGGCCCATGCGCGCGCCGTGGAAGCTGGCATAATCAGTCCTGCGCAGCACCGACAGGCAAGGCCACGGACACCGCGCGATAAAATCGGACCGGGTAGCCCGGCACCGTATCACTGATCGTTACCGCGCCCGACGTATTCTCGCCCGATCCAACTCGGATCCAATTGATAAGATCACTCGACGCCTCCACCTCGTAAATCCCGCCCACCTCACCCGTGACGGTCAGCACTCTGGCGCCGTTGACGACCTCGATGGCGGTCATTCGCGGTGGTATCGCGCTCACGGCGGCGGGCCCCACACTAGAGGTCGTCGTTATCGTCAGGCTCCATCCGCCCGCGATACTGCCTTGATCGCCTGCCCCGTCATCCACCACATACAGTGACCATGTTCCGTTGGCGCTCAGTCCGTTGAACACCGACAGCGCCGCTGACCCATACGGCCCTCCGGGCGCCGGGGCCGGGAATGCATCCAGTTCTCCGAGTTCGCCGGGTTCCACATTCGACGGCCGATACGTCCCGGAAACAATCTGCCCGGTCGCCGTCAGTCCCGTCGCCGCCCCGTCCGACAACGTCACGGTCACATTGCTCAGGTCGCCGCCTCCTCCCACGTCCGAAAAAATCACCGCCTTCTGCCCGCCGGGACCCACCAACAGCACGTCCACGTCCGCCGGCCACGTGTGGTTCAAGCTCCTCAGGCCCACCGTCACCTGGCTGACCGTCCCCGCCGTCCCCGACACATTGATCGTCGAGGGATACGGATTGGCGCTGCCTGCGCCCGGGATCGTGATCGCCGCAGCGTTCGTAAATGACCTTGTGGCCGGCGCAGACGAATTCACCGTCAATACGAAGCTGTCGCTGGCACTCAATGCCCCGTCGCTCACGGTCACGGTGATGGTCGCATTGCCCGTCTGACCGGCCGCCGGTGTCACCGTGACCGTCCGGTTGGCTCCGCTCCCGCCAAAGACGATGTTGTTCGCCGGCACGAGGGTCGGATTGGAGGATCCCTTGCTCAACGTCAAGCTTCCGGCCGCCGTCTCCGCGTCGCTCACTGTGAACGGGATCGCCGCCGTCGCCACGTTCACTGTCGTGCTCCGGTCGCTGATGTTCGAGATCGCCGGCGGGTCATTGACGGCATTGACCGTGACGGTAAACGTGCGTGACACGGTGTTGTTCGAAGTCTGGCCGTCGTTGACGGTCACCGTGAGGGTCGCCGTTCCACTGCCATTGGCTACCGGTGTGAAGCGGAGTGTTCCGGTCGTGTTCGGACTGGTGTACGCGATCGCCGGAGCAGGGATCAACCCCGGATTGCTCGACGAAGCCGTCACCGTGAGTGTTTGAATCTCGCTGGCCGCGCCCGAACCGATTCCAGACAGGTTGACAGTCTGTTGCGGTGCGTCTTCGTTGAGAGTGACATTTCCGAGCGCATTCAGCGTCGGCGCCAGGTTCGAACCGCCGGTCGGAGGGACGAAATTGGGGTCCTTGGTGATATAGAGGGCATCGAGAAAGGTGGAGGCTTCCCGTCCGCGGAACACAATGGTATGAGTGCCCTGGCTCAGCGCATAACTGCGCGGACTGCCGGAGGCGTTAACCTTGGTCCATTGCCAGGCGCTGGACCAGGTGTTTTGCGCCGTCAGATAGGTGACTTCGGTCCCGCCATCCACAGAGACGTAGAACGAGTCGGTCCAGCTATTGGCCGACAGGACCCGGCCCCACACCCAGTAATCCCCCGCCTGGGATATGTTGACCGGGAAGGAGACGGTCCCCTGATTGGCGGTTTGAGAATAAATGTACTGACCGTTGGAGGCATTGGCGTTGGCTCCGGCCACCATCGGCCCTGTCCGTGTTCCCGACTCCGCTTCGACGTAAATCGCCTGCGGAGCCGCGGCGCTGACCGTCACTGTAAAGGTCCGGGTGACGACATTGTTCTGGGCCTGGCCGTCGTTCACTGTGACGGTGATGGTCGCCGTGCCAGTAGTGTTGGCCACGGG
>DATEKZ010000178.1:0-3659 GCA_035277185.1 Verrucomicrobiia bacterium | reverse complement strand
GGCCATCGCTGTCGACATCGCCCGCCGTGACTCCGTTCCACCACCCGGTCAGTTGGCTGAGGGTCAGGCGTTGACGGTTGAGAGTGACAGGAGCATCCGACGGCACCAGCTTGCCGCGCTCATTGTTGAAAATGCGCACGGGTCCCCATTCGCACGCGAGCACAAGATCCGGCCAACCGTCGGCGTTGAGATCGGTGAAGCAGGCGCCGGTCACCAGGCCAACGTCCTTCAACGCTTCGCTGTTGGCCGTGTCCGGTTGCAGCTCGCCCCCTTGATTGCGAAACAACCGCTGGGAAGCCGGCTCGGGATATCTGCCGGGCATCACCCGGCTGCCCGCAAAAAGGTCAAGATCACCGTCGCCGTCAATATCCGCGAGGCACAGAGCGCCGGCGCTCGCCTTCTGCCCCGGCAGCCCTGTCAGCGCGCCAACGCTGCCATCCGCAAATGCAATTCGCGACACTGACGGACCTTCGGTCTGGCCATCCTCGTAATTCGATACCCCCACCAGGATTTCGGATTTTCCGGGAGCCGGCGCCCACGCGATCACGGCTGTCTGGTCTCGTGCTGCCATCAAAGCCGGGCCAGTCACCTCAAACGGTATCAAACCGGTTTGTGGATCATTCCGGAAGACGGCCAGCCTTCCGCCTTTGCCGCTGCCGATCATCAACTCGTCCGTCCCGTCTCCGTTGAGATCGAACCAGGTCACACCCGGGCCGGACTGGCTCAGGCGGCCCGGAAGCAGCGGTTGACGGACAAAGTCATCGAACAATTCCTCGCGATGTTGGTGCGACAGCAACCGGCTCACGTCTTCAAAAAGGGGCGCCGGCGCCGAACTCTGAAGTTTGATCTTTGAACTTTGAACTTCGAGTGCTCCCGTTTCGTCCACCTCGTAAATGAAATCAGGGCTGGCGTTGGTGATCGCGCTGCTCCTGCCGTTGCGCCAGGCCACCTCGATGGTCAGATTGGTTGAAGCGCCCGCGGCAAAAACACGAACGGGATCGTCTCCCGACACGTATCGGCCGCCGCAAATCACTTCCTGGCTTTGCGCGACGGGGCCTCCGAAAACCTTGATCCTGGCGCCGATTCCCTGTGTGTTGGGAGACTTGCCCCGCAAACGCACCGCCACTCGCGGTGCAGAAGACTCGTTGCGGTAGATGAGCGCAGGACCGTTCAGACAATTTACGACGACATCCAGATCCCCGTCGTTATCGAGATCGGCCAAAGCCATGCCGTTGGAGACCTGCCTCGAATTGAAGCCCCATTCCTTGCCCGTTTCGCGGAACGTCAAATCGCGTTGATTGTGAAACGCAACGTTCGGCGTCTCCAGGGGTTCAAACGTCAGCAGCGTTCGGCGGGAATCATTGATGTTCAGTTTGCCCATCGCCGTGACCCGCTCTTTCGCGTCGAGATCGTCAACGTTGAACGAGAAGCCGTTGCTCACAAGAATGTCCTCCCAGCCGTCGAGATCGACATCCAAAAAGACGCAACTCCAACTCCACTCCGAGGCGTTTACCCCCGCGAAGTAAGCAATCTCGGCAAACGTTCCGTCGCTCCGCGCGCGAAAGAAAGTGTTTCGTCGCATCTGGAACTGACCGGCGAGATCGCCCGGCCTCTTCGGTTGGGGATGCATCTGGCTCTTTTGAGTGAGCAACAATTCATGCCGCCGGCTTTGCATGTCCACCACCATCAACTCGTCGAACCCGTCCCGATCCACGTCCGCAAAGTCCGCTCCCATCGAAAAGTAGGAGGTCTGCCGCAACGCCCGCGTGGACAGAGCTTTGAAACGCCCTCGACCGTCGTTGATCCAGCAGCGGTCCGGTGTGAAGGCGTCGTTGCAAACATAGATGTCCGGATGACCGTCCAGATTGATATCGCGAAAGAGCGCCGACAGCCCCTGGTCCCAGGGCGTCTCCCCAAGCGGTTTTCCACTCTCATCGGCGAATGTGCCGTCGGTCCATGAAACCGCCCTGAATTCCCCCCGTCCGTCGTTGAGATAAAGCGCGTCCGGTTCCCCCAGTTCGTACATGATGCCGTCGATCACCTTGATTCGCTGGGCGTAGCGTCCCCGGACCACAGTCTTGCCGTCGGGCGTTATCGTCACGTTCAATGCTCCGCCCGTGCGAAGAATGGACGTGGCGCCGTAATTGGCGACGTAAAGATCGAGCGTCCCGTTCCCGTCCACGTCACTCAAAGCCATTGAAGTGCTGCCCAATCGAGAGACGAGTCCAGCCGCGCCGGTCACGTCCGTGTAGCGGCCGCGGCCATCGTTTATGAAGCACGCGTTCGGCCCGCCCATCGACGTGACCAGAAGGTCCAAAGAACCATCGCCGTTGATGTCAGCGAACACCGCTCCGGTGGAGGTCTGATTCCGGCACGCCACGCCTGCCTCGGCCGTCGCATCCTCGAACTGCCACCCACCCCGATTCCGGTAGAGGACATTCGTGCCGCCCAGATCGCACAGGTAAACATCGCAGCGGCCATCCCCGTCGTAATCACCGAGGGCGACGCCCGAACCGTTCAGCAGGTTCAGGTTCATCATGCTGCGCGTCGGCGAAAGCGAGTTGGTGAATCGAATGCCGGTCGTGTTGCCAGGCAGCAAGGCAAAGCCGGTCTTATGGCCCTCCGAAACTGACAACCGCGCGAAGCGATAACCGTCACCCGCTTGCCACGTCAACGCGTTTGACGCGAAAGCCGATTTGGCGCCGCAGCAAAGCATCAACCAGCACCCCACTCGAATACCAGCCGGCAACATAACTCCGAGGACCATCTCATTTCGTGTCGGTGCACTCAAGAACTGCTCTTCTCCACCCCCTGCGACTTTACATCTGGCGTTGCTTCCCTGAAGAGAGCTTACGGGCTAACACGCTTACCGGCTGTACCAAGTGCTTGAAGGCCTTCCCGCGCCATCGCGTCATCCGGATTCAAGCGGAGCGCAGCCAGAAAGTGTTTCTCCGCCTTGGCCAGATCGCCTTGCTCCATGAAGATAAAACCCAGGTTGCCGTGCGCCTTAAAGCTCTTCGGATTCAACCGCAAGGCCATTTCAAACCCAGCCTGCGCTCGGGCAAATTGTTTCTGTGCACGAAAGCACAGCCCGAGGAAGTAACAGGCCTCCTCGCTATTTGGATCCTGGTCGAGCGCCGTCTGAAAGTGAAGCAGGGCTTCACTCACCTTACCTTGATGCCACAGGCCTTTCCCCAAGTGGACTTGTGCGCGGACATCGTGCGGGTCGGCTCTCAGTCGCTCTCGATTGACCGCCACGGTCTTTTCCACCTGCTTGTTGAAATAATCCCGGGCGAGCACGCTCCGATCCTGCGTATTGTCTGGCAAGACCTGCAGCCACACTTCGCCCATCTCGTCGGTGGTCTGCGGGCCAAACTTCACGCGCTGCGGAGGATGATGCGGGTTGCGCACATTGTTGGTCGAGTTGTCGTAGGTGAAACGCATCCGAAGCTTCGTGCCTTTGGGAAGGGGAATCGGGCGCGCGAAACGATAGTCTCCCTGCCAGTTGAAGTCCCAGTCCTTGATCCACAAGAGCCACTGCCGCGTGCCGTTGGGCAGGATCGCAAAAGCCTGCATCTCCCGGGCCAGGTAATGCGCGTGCGGGAAAACCGCCAATGCGTGAACGCCCACCGGCAGCACGTACTCGTCCTCAACGACGT
>DATEKZ010000177.1:0-7587 GCA_035277185.1 Verrucomicrobiia bacterium | reverse complement strand
AAAGCTCTCCCTGGACGAGTGGCTTCGGCTCGACCTTCCCGCCAGGCACGCCGCTGAAAGGACCTCTTTGCAGGCGAAACCAGTTTGTCGATTCCGGCACGGCGTTGACACACACGGCCCCGCGTGGCTCACGAACCTGGCCCGCAGTCGCCGGTTCACCCGCCGGCCCGGCAAACGGCGAGTGTCGGTCGCAGGACTGGCGCAGCGAGAGCATTCCCGCCGGATCCCCCCTTCCGGCCGCGGTGGGTTTTGCCGGCGCCGGGGAGAGTTCGACGCGCTCGATTGATCCGTCCGGGTTTCGTTTCGGTGCCAGGGATACGGGCCGACCGACCGGAGCGAATTTCGGGAGAACTCCCAGCTCCGTCATTCTATAGCGACCAGACTCGGTTTTCCCCGCCAGAAAACTATTACTTACGCTGAGCAGTTTCATCAGACTCATAGGCTTCAGATCAGTTTGAAGGCTTCAGGCAACAACTCATCGTCCACCGCACTCGCGGTCTCGTAGCGTTCGGGATTCCAGATCTCGAACCGGTCCACCAATCCGACCAGCACAGCTTCTGTGTCGATCGCCGCCGCTTTGGCCATCCAGTCCGGCAAACAAATCCGTCCGACCTTGTCGATGGTCACGCGATCCGACTTTTTGCCGATCAGATGCCGCAACGCCTGGGCTTTGGAGTCGGCATACGGCATGGCGCGAAGTTTTTGCACCAGCGCATCCCACTCGTCCGGCGGCAAAACGAGCAGACAGGCCTCGGGCGAAGCCCCCTTGGGCCACACCAACAGAGTCAATACCTCTGACTGGGAGGGGCGCCACTTGGCGGGGATCTGGACGCGCCGCTTCGCGTCCACTCCATGCCGATAGAGTGCACTGTAATAGATCGGCGCTTTGGGCTGGTCGGGCGGCATCAGTCATTATTCGCTGCAATAAAGGCTCTTCGGCCCCATGACCCACTACGACCCACTCTTATACACTTTATCCCACTTCGGTCAACTTTTATCTCACAGTGAAGTTCTTAACAGGTTGTTCACAGGGATCTGCGGGTTCTCACGCCCTGTCAATCAAGGCCTTTGGCTTCGGTCCAGCCCGTCGCGAGCCGGGCTATTAAGTCGCCTTGGCTTTGAAAAAAATGACCGCTACACCTCAGGGGTGCGTACCGCCGATTTCGATTATTGTCTGCCTCCCGAATTCATCGCGCAGACTCCCCTGCCCGAGCGCGACCAGTCACGCCTGCTGGTTTTGAAGCGCGCCGATGCCAGCGTTACCCACGATCGCTTTCGCGACCTGCCGGGATTCCTGCGACCCGGGGACGTGCTCGTCCTCAACGATTCGCGCGTTCTCCCCGCGCGCCTGCGGGGAACCCGGCCTCACACCGGAGGGCAAATTGAAATTCTGCTGGTGGAAGAGAACATGATCAACGATTGGTGGGCGATGGTACGTCCGGGTAAACGCATTCGAGTCGGAGGCGACATTCACTTCCCGCGCCGTCAGAACGGCGCGGGCGCGGTGACGGCGACGGCGTTGGAAAAGAACGCGGAGGGTTTGTGCCGGCTTCGATTTCACGGAACGCGGGATATTGTTGGAGAGCTGAACTCACTTGGCGAAGTTCCGCTGCCGCCCTATATCTCGCGCGAGACGCCGTTCACTCCGACCGAAGACCGTCAACGCTACCAGACGGTCTATGCACGAAGCGCCGGTTCCATTGCCGCGCCAACGGCGGGTCTGCATTTCACCGAAACACTGCTCGATGAGATCCGTTCGCGGGGAGCGCACGTTTGTTTCGTTACGCTTCACGTGGGCCTGGGAACGTTCGCGCCGGTGAAGACCGAAGTTTTGGAAGAACATGTTATGCACCAGGAGTCGTTTCGGATCACCGCCCCGGTGGCGGAAGCGGTCAACGCCGCCAGGCGCTCGAACCGCCGCGTCATCGCCGTGGGGACGACGACCGTGCGCGTGCTGGAAACCGTCGCCGCCCGGAGTCAAGGCCGTTTGATGGCATCGGAAGGCCGCACGGGAATTTTTCTTTATCCGCCCTGCAACTTCAGAATTGTCGATGGCCTGCTGACGAACTTTCACCTGCCGAGATCGACACTGCTCATGCTGGTGAGCGCCTTTGCCGCGCCCGGCAAACCGCACGGACGGGAAATGATTCTTGCCGCTTATGCGCAGGCCGTCCGGGAACGCTACCGGTTTTACAGTTATGGCGACGCGATGCTGATCCTTTGACCGACTTTGTATCGTCCGGGTTTTGAAGTCACACCGCTCAACACGCAATTCCAGGCTGCCGTTCGTCTTCGTCAACATGGCGATGACGGCGGACGGCAAGATTGCCACGGCGAATCGCGCGGTCTCCTCGTTTGCGAGCCGGCGGGATTTCGAGCACCTGCTCGAACTGCGCGCAACGGCCGACGCAGTGATGTCGGGCGCCAGAACAGTCACGGCAAACCCCATCACTCTCGGTCCCGGTCCATTGCGTTTTCGGCGGCGGCGCCTGGAGCGCGGATTGGCGGAATACAATCTACGGGTCATCGTCAGCGGCTCCGGCCGCGTCGATGCGGAAGCGGCGCTTTTCAGACACCCCTTCTCACCCATCCTTGTCCTGACCACGGAGAAAGCCGGCGCCGCGCGTCTGAAATCGCTTCGAACCGTGGCCGACGAAGTCAAAGTTTGCGGCCGGCGCGAGATCGATTTTCTTCGTGCATTTGAGTGGCTGCGCCGGAAGTGGGGCGTCAAGCGGCTGCTGTGTGAGGGCGGAGGCGAATTGAATGGCGCCCTGTTCCGCGCGGATCTGGTGAATGAACTTCATTTGACCGTCTGTCCGAAAATCTTTGGCGGACATGACGCGCCGACGATTGCGGACGGCGAGGGGGCTTTGAAGCTGGCGGGCGCAACCGGACTTCGAATCAAATCGGTGAAGCGGGTTGCCGATGAATTCTTCGTCGTGTACGAAGTGAAGCCGCGCCGGAAATGAGTTTGCGGGGGACCGGGAGCGTCTGCGAATTCAGCGCACGGACTGTTTCATTTCCACCCAACGGGCGAACAACCAGAGCACATCACTCAGCCGATTGAGATAGATGATGATTTCCGCATTCTGAAGCTGGCCGGACTCGTGCAATGCGCAGACACGTCGCTCGGCGCGTCGGCCGATGGTGCGCGCCTGGTCCAGCGCGGCGGAGTTTACCGTGGCCCCCGGTGTGGCCCAGCCTTTGTACGTGATGTTTTGCGCCTCGATTTCCTGGACCAGCCTGTCGAGCTTCATCGTCAGCGTCGAGGTGACTCGCGAATATCCATCGTTGACGTAACGGGGCAGGTCATCGACGCCGGTGGCCAACTCGCCCATCAGGATGACGAGGTCCTTCTGGATGGCCAGGAGTGGCTCACGCACAAAGTCGTGTTCCGCGGTCGCGCGGGCCATTCCGATGGCCGCGTTCAGTTCGTCAACCGTGCCGTACGCCTCCACACGCGGGTGGCCCTTGGAGACGCGCCGATTGTACATCAAGCCGGTCGTGCCCGAATCTCCCGTCCTGGTAGCGATGCTCATGTCATGTCCTGAATTCTAAGTGGCGGCGGCCGCGGCCAGCTCAACTTTCCGGGCCGGATTCGTGGGAAAACCAAGGAATCGCCGGGCCTGTTCATCGAACCTCTCAACCTCGTCCGTTACGAACGGCTGAATCCTCCCGGCGCGCCGCCGCCCTTTGCTTAACAAATCTCCCTGCTGCAGACGTTCGTTCAGGAACCGCGCGCAGCTTTCGGCGGAGTCAACCAGAGCCACCGCGCTTCCCACCACCGCACGAATCGCGTGTTTCAACAGAGGATAATGGGTGCAGCCCAACACAAGCGTGTCGATCCTGCGCCCCAGCAGGGGAGACAGGTAGGTTTGGAGGATGGCATTGGTGATTTTACGATGGGTCCACCCTTCCTCAACGAGCGGCACCAGCAGGGGGCAGGCGGCGACGAACACTTTCGCCGTACCATCGCGCGCGAGAATCGCCCGGCTGTAGGCCTGGCTGCGAATCGTGGCCGCGGTGCCGATCACACCGATCCGGTGGTTTTGCGTCTGCCTCAAAGCGGCCTGCACGCCGGGAATAATCACTCCAAAAACCGGAATATCAAATTCTTGTTCCAGGATCGGGAGCGCCCATGCCGAAGCCGTGTTGCAGGCGACCACCACCGCTTTGACACGCTGCCGAACCAGGAACCGTGTATCCTCGCACGCGAAGCGGACGACCGTGCCCGGTGACTTCGTTCCGTAGGGGACCCGCGCCGTGTCGCCGAGGTAAACAAGGTCCTCGCGCGGCAGGACGCGGTGGATTTGCCGGACGACGGTCAGGCCGCCCACACCCGAATCAAAAATCCCGATGGGCAATTCCGCGTTTGCGTTCATCGTTCGATCTGACGTTTGTAGGACAGGATGCCATCGACGATCGCCTGAGCCAGTTGGCGGCGATAGGCGGGATCCCGAATGCGCCTCGATTCGGCGGGATGACTCATGAAACCCGCCTCGACAAGCACGGCTGGCATGGCCGCGTTTTTCAGGACGGCGAACCGCGCTCGTTTCACACCCCGATCCTCCACGGGAAGGGCGCCTGCCATTGATTTCTGCAGGCAATAGGCCAGCAGCATGTTCTTCGCGTCAAAATGATTTCCACGCCAGGCGTTCGTATCCGAGGAGTCCTCGCGGTCATAGGTCGATCTGGCGCCGGCCGGCGTGAGGCAATAAACCTCGACGCCTTTGACCTCGCTTTTGTTCGCGAGCGTGGCGTTGAAATGCAGGCTGACAAAAATCTCCGCGTCGTGGCGTTTCGCGAAGTCAGGCCGGTCCGGCAACGGCACGAAAGAATCGACCTGCCGGGTCAGCGACACTTTCAATCCCGCGTCCTGGAGGAGTTTTTTTATCTCCCAGGCCAGGGCCATGGTGTATTCCTTTTCTTTGTGTCGGCCTTCTTCATTGCCGGGATCCCTTCCGCCGTGGCCGGGATCGAGGCAGACGTTGATGACGGGAACCCGTCGATCGCTTCGCGGCGGGGACAGCACGGGATGGACGGCTGTCTGCAAATCAAAAAGGGCGACGTAGGGTGTCCCGTTGCGGAAAGCCACCGGAAAGGAAAGGAACACGGTGACGCCGTTAATCTCCGCCCGCTGCGAATCGGCTGCGAAAACCAGTTCCAGCGATGGGTTCGTCAAGCGGATCTCTTCGGGCGTCCTTCCCTGAGTGACTTGAAACCGGTTTGCCCTCGCCCAATCCGCGAGCCGGACGTAGTCCCGGCCGTGGAGCGCCGCACGCTCCAGTCTGCTGAAGGCGCTCTGCGAGGAAGCCGTCAGCACACCGGCCCACAGGACGAGCAACGGGCCCAACAGTCTCATCAACGCGCGCACTGTGCCCGGCCGGAAATGGTGATTCAAGGCAAATGCCGGAAGGACCTTCGTTGCGCTCGGTTTTTTCGGCTGAAAACCGTTGACGAGCCGCGCCGTCGTTACCTAGATTGCCCTTCCCAAAACTTGTCGAACGCGAACCAATAATCAGCTACTGGCTGCAACAAAAATGACCAACCCTGCAACTCAGGCCAAAGGTTTGGAAGGCGTCGTCGCCGCCGCCACCCGCCTCAGCGATGTCAAAGGCGACATCGGACAACTGATCTACTGCGGCTACGACATCAACGAACTCGCCGGCAAGGTGACTTATGAGGAAGTCGTTCACCTGCTGCACCACGATCATCTGCCCAACCAGGCCGAATTGGACGAGTTAAAGGGCTTGCTCGCCGCGAAGCGTGAACTCCCGAAGGGAGTCACCGACATCATCAAGAAGTTTCCGAAGGACGCGCCGCCGATGCACGCCATCCGCACCGCCATCTCGGCCCTGGGCTGCTTCGACCCCGAGGCGGACAACGATTCCATGGACGAAAACCGCCTCAAGGCACTGCGGTTGATCGCACGCATTCCCGTCATCACGGCGTACTTCCACCGGCATCGCCAGGGCCAGAGCCTGGTGGCCCCCGATCCGGCGCTGGGCGAAGCGGCGAATTTCCTTTACATGATTGATGGCGAGAAGCCTTCCGCCGAAAAGGAAAGCACGATGGACATGTGCTACGTGTTGCATGCCGATCACGGCATGAACGCCTCCACCTTTAGCGCCCGCGTCACCATCGCCACGTTGAGCGACATGTATTCGGCCATCACCAGCGCCATCGGCACACTCAAAGGCCCCCTGCACGGCGGGGCGAATGAAGGCGTCATCAAGATGCTTCAGGAAATTGGCACGCTTGACCGGGTGGATGCCTTCGTGGACGAATGTCTGGCACAGAAGAAAAAGATCATGGGCATCGGCCATCGCGTTTACAAAACACTCGATCCACGCGCGCCGCACCTCAAGCGCATGGCGCAGATTCTGAGCGCCAAACTCGGCGAGCCGAAGTGGATTCAGATGAGCGAACGCATCGCGGAACTGATGCTCGCGAAAAAGAACCTTCACGCCAACGTCGATTTTTATTCCGCCACCGTCTATTACTCGCTGGGAATCCCGATCGACCTCTTCACTCCGCTTTTCGCGATCTCACGGACGGCCGGCTGGACCGCCCACGTCCTCGAACAGTTGGCCGACAACCGCCTCATCCGCCCGCAAAGCACGTACAGCGGACCGGTCGGATTGAAGGTGGCGCCGATCGAACAGCGGTGATTGAGTCGGAGTTCAACGTTCAAGGTTCGAAGTTTCAGAGTTTCTCAGGCTCACATGACGGTCAGAAGCAGGTTGATTTCCGGCTTCATGAAATATCCGCAACCATCCGAATTACGCGGCTCGAAGTTCAAAACCTCGTTCGAGGCAAAGCGGCTTTGAACCTTGAACCTTGAACTGCCAAAGTGAACCTCCACGAATACCAGGCCAAACATCTCCTGACCCAGTACGGCGTCGCCGTCCCTGCCGGCGGTGTCGCAACCACGCCCGACGAAGCCAGAACGGTCGCCGAAAAACTCCTCTCGGAGGGACACAAACGCGTCGTCGTCAAATCACAAATCCATGCCGGCGGCCGCGGCAAAGGCGTTTTCAAGACCGGACTGCAGGGTGGCGTAAAGGTCTGTTCGTCGCCTGACGAAGTGTTCGAACGCGCGAAAGCGATGCTGGGCCATGTGTTGGTGACCCGGCAGACCGGTCCGGATGGCCGTGTCGTGAGCAAGGTGCTGATCGAAGCGGCTTCGACGATCAGAAAAGAGTTTTATCTGGCCGTTCTCCTCGACCGCACAACGTCGCGTCCGATCGTCATGACCAGCACCGAAGGCGGGATGGATATTGAGGAAGTTGCCGCCAGAACGCCGGAAAAGATCGTCAAGGAAACAATCGATCCCGCCGTGGGAATGATGCCTTATCAGGCGCGCAAGCTGGCCGCGTCACTCGGCCTCAAGGGTGATTCGATCAACGCCGCCGCAAAGCTGCTGCTCGGGGTCTATAAAACCTGGTGGGAGTGCGACGCTTCGCTCGTTGAGATCAATCCCCTTTGTGTCGTCGAAACCGGCGACGGCAAAGAAGGGCTGATCGCGCTCGATGGCAAGATCGGACTTGATGACAACGCACTTTACCGGCACCCGGGCATTCAGGC
>DATEKZ010000176.1:0-6524 GCA_035277185.1 Verrucomicrobiia bacterium | reverse complement strand
GGCCAAGCTGCTGCGCGCCGGGACGTCGCGCGCTCCGGAGAATCTCCGCGAAAGAACAAGATTTGTCATTAATAGTGGCACAAGGAACACAAAGAAAAGAAAGTTGTGTCTCTGCGTTCTCTTGCGGCCCTTCATCTGTGGTCGCGGCGCCAATCGCGTCAGGGTTTATCCGCGTTCATCTGCGTTGATCTGCAGTTTTTGATTCTGCATAAGGCCACGCGCCCTAATGCCGCCTGCTCTTTTGTAACTTCGGCTGTGGTTTGACCGGCGGCGGAAGTGGAATCTGCGGCGGCTTCGGCGCGTCGGCCCAGGACGACAGCGGCTTCCATTCGCCGCTGCCCTCCATTTGCGACGGCGTTTGCCAGTCCATCCGCCCGTCGGCGATCCATTCCAGGATTTTGAATCCGCCGATCGGCCCGTAAACCTTCTGGTCGAGTCCTATGATTTTATACTTTCGCGACCGGTCGAACTTGCGCTCAAACTCGGACGGCGATTTTTGAATGGCTTCCACCTCTCGAGCTTCGGGCTTCTGCGCACCGATCGTCTCGACCTGCGACAGCCATTTGTTGGGGTCGATCGTGGTGTCGCCGATTTTGATCTCTGGAAATTTCATCTCGCCGATCTTGAATTCCTGGAGTTTTGTGGACAACAGGCCGAGCGCCTCGGTGGCGGTTTGTTTGAGAGAATCTGTCGCGGTCTGTTTGAGTGCCTCGGCGAAAGAGGAGGCGGGCGTGCCGAGCGTTTGATAACCGTTCACGAGCCATTCCAGCCGGCCGGTCGCGATGTCCACCAGCAGACCGTGCACGGGAACGTTCGACCCGATCAGCGGGCTTTGCCGCACGATCTCCGCGCCGCGAATGACGTTTTGCCGCTCGCTCGCAAAGAGGCCGAAATATTCGTTCAGGTTTTCCGGCAGCTTCAGCCGGTCCACGCCGAGTTTTCGGAACCCGTCCGTCAGACTCATCACCGTCGTCTTGCAAACCAGGCAATCGGAATGGCCGATGACGGCGATCTCCTTGCCGCCCTTGACGGCGCAGGCCAGCGCCAGCGAACGCATGGTGCTGCTCAAGGGGCCGGTGATGATGTTGCCCGCGTTGCGCGACCAGATGAAATGTTCCTCGGGGACGCCGAGCGCCTCCGGGATGAGTCGATTCAAACGCGGGTCGATGCACGTGAGGGCGACGATCGGAAGTGCGTCAGCAAACCCCTCCGTCTGCAACGGTGCCCTGGTGGCGGCACCGGCCAGGCGCTGGTTGGCTTCGATGATGGCTTCAAACAATCGCATGGCTACAGTGGGTCTGTCGCAGCCGGCAGTGCTGGCTCGCCCTCACCCCGGCCAAGGGAGTTTCTGTCTTTCGCCGAGACTTCGTCCGCAGCCCCAGGAGAGGGAGAACCGGCGAGAATGGCCTTGCCGGTCAGAGCACGATGATCGTTCCGGCCGCGTCCGCGATCACCTCCCTCTCCTTGGGGGAGAGGGCCGGGGTGAGGGCGAGCGTTGCCATTCATTTGAATCTTGCGAACTACGCCGCCGCCCTGCGCTTCGGCCGGCCAATGAAAAAGTAGATCAGCGAACCAATGAACGGCAGGAAAACCACCGCGATCACCCACGCCACTTTTTCCGAACCCGGAAGCCCATCGTTCGTCAGGCAGTGGATCAGCATCCAAAGCCAGAAGACAAAGCAGAAAAGACTGATCAGTCCCCCGATTGCAAACAGGAGGAGCGCTTCCAAACCGCCGAGTAGTCCAAGCATCATAGATTTTCCTTTCGTATCAGGTCAAGGCCACCGTCTCGCATCTTCGGCGCCTCGCACGAAGATTTTGTGGCCGGCGTAAAGCAATTCAGGCTTGTCTGCCGGCGCGCGAATGCGAAATGCGTGCGTTGCTCCCGCCGGCAATGTTTGAAACAGCTTTTCTGAGCGTGTATCGATCATCCGTTCCTCGCGGTTGTAGTACCGCACTTCGAGTTGAAAATTCTTCCACGCAAAGCCGCTCTCATTTCGAATCTGGCCGATCGTCGAGATGTAGTTGCCATTCGTTGTCTGGCTGAAATGCATTTGAGATTCGACGATGGCAATTCGCTCCTGGAATGGCCCGAAGTCCTTTCCCGGAGCGATGGCATTGTTGAACAGTATCGCGCCGGCGACGAATAGAGCAGCTACCAAAAGGATCGGCGCGGAGGCCATCACGACGGCCATCACCTGGGATCTGGGTTGCATCCGACCGCAGCAAATGCATACCTTCGCGGCGGCGCGGATGGGCTCGGCGCACCACCCGCAAGCCTTGGTAACGTCCGTCGCCCCCAATGGAGATGACCTCAGCGCCGGCCTTCGAGGCAACCGATGCCCTCCGAGGTGCACCGACCAGGCGCTTTGACCAAGACCGCAATGCAAGCAGACACGGGCAGCAACTCGAATCGGCTCTGCGCACCAGCGGCACGGTTTTCGTTCGTCTGTCATTTGTCGGTATCATGAACGGTCCGGTGCGCCTTGCCTGCGCTCAGGCCTTCGTCTCATCTTTCCCCATGGCTTTCTTGAGCGCGGGGACCTGCTCCAGCAGTTTCTCGAACTTCACACCGGTGAGGCTCTCCAGCACGGGCGGCAACTGGGCGATGATCTGCGTCACGTCGCCGGTAAGCTTGCTGGCGCCGCCGCCGGGACCGTTGCCGCTGTTGATGATGGTAATCTTGTCCGTCTTGCTCAGCGGTTCGCTGATCTTCCCGGCAATTTCGGGCAGGATCCGCACGATAAGTTCAATGACCGCCGCTTCGTTGTATTGCTTGAAGCTCTCGGCCTTCAGACGCATCGCCTCGGCCGTGGATTTGCCCTGCGCCTCGATGATCGCGGCCTCGGCCAGACCGCGCGCTTTGTTCGCTTCAGCTTCCGCGATACCCGTCGCCTTATTGACGTCGGCGTTGGCGAAACCAGTAGCCTTCGTGGCGGACGCCGCGCCGGCGGCCTCGGTTTCGAGCTGGAACTTCCTCGCGTTGGCCAGCGTCTCGACCTTGTAACGTTCGGCGTCGGCGGGCTTCTGGACATTGGCTTCCAGTTCGCGTTGTTTGCGCTGGATTTCCTGCTGCTGCAGTTCGATCTGCTTCTGCTTCTCGATGATCTGAACCTGCACTTCCTCCGCCTTGACGAGCTGGCCGGTCTTGAACTTCTGCAAATCGTAGGCGAGATCGGACTCCGCCTTCTTCTGGTTCACGGCCGCCTGGTATTGCGCGACGTTCGTCTGATAATCGCGCTGGGCCTCGGCGATTTTCGAGTCGGCCGCAAACTTGGCTTCCTGCCCGGCTTGCGTGGCCTGGGACGACTTGATCATCGCGTCGCGGTCGGCTTCGGCCTGGGCGATTTGCGCGTCGCGCTTGACCTGGGCGATGCGGGGCTTGCCGAGAGCGTCGAGGTAACCTTGCGTGTCGCGGATGTCGCGAATGGTGAAGCTGACGATGCCCAGGCCCATGTTGGCCATGTCACCGGCGGCGACTTCCTGCACCTTCGAGGCGAAGGCGTCCCGGTTCTGGTAAATCTCCTCGACCGTCATCGTGCCGAGAATCGCGCGCAGGTGGCCTTCGAGTGTCTGCGTGGCGATGTTCATGATCGCCGCAGTGTCCTTGCTGAGGAACTGTTCGGCAGCGGTCGCGATGGAGATGTCGTCACCCTTGACCTTGATTTGCGCCACGCCATCAACTTTCACGGGGACGCCTTTGCTGGTGTAAACCTCGGGCGTCTGCACGTCGATGGTGAGCAGTTCCAGCGAAAGGACATCGATTTTTTCGACGACGGGAATGACGAACGTGCCGCCGCCTTTGACGATGCGGAACCCGCGCGTGCGCACGGTGCCGTCGGGATCGGCGTACCGGTGTCTGCGTCCGGAAACGACGAGGACCTCGTTCGGGCCGACCTTGGTGTAACGACTGGCCCAGATCGCCATGAACACGAAGATGACGAAAACGACGGCAACAATGGCGACCACCGCAGGTCCCCACGGGATCGTTGATTGGGCGAGGATGGGTGTCACATTCATAATCATAAGTTAAGGGGTTCCTTCCGGTTCTTTGTTCGATCTGAGTTCAGCCAGCCTTCTCGACGTAAAACTGTGATCCGACGGTGCGCGTGATCCTCACCGACCGCCCGGCGGCTATCGACAGACCGTCCTCAGCCCTCGCCGGGGCTGTGTAGCGGGTTCCGGCCTGCACGTAGGCGATCTCACCCACGCCGTTTTCCGGAATCGGGGAAATGACCGTCGCTTCCTGGCCAACCAGTGAAGCCACGATCGATTCACTGGAGCTTTGCGTCTTGCTGAAAAGCTTCTGGAACACCGTGAAAACTCCCGCCGCAATCACCACCCCACCGAGCGCCGCGAGCGGTGCGCTGATCCAAGGCTTGGAAGTCGCTTCAATCCGCGAAAAAATGATCCCCAGCCCGCCAAAGGCCGTGACGAACGAGGCGATGACAGTAGGGCTGAAAGCCGAGATGCCCGGCATTCCCGTGTGGTCGAATCCTGCCTCGGCGTGGCCGCCGGTGCCCACGTCTGAATCAGTGTCGTGACCGCCGCCGAACAAGTGTCCGGCCACGGCGCTGATGATCGTGAAGAGCAAACCGACCCCAAGGCAGATTGAATAGATAAGAAAGTCCATAAATCCTCGCTAGCTGGTTGCGGTCACAGTTAAGGCGCAATCATCCATTCGAGCAAGCCGGAAAGGATTTCGATCACCGTGGAAACCACATCGATCCCAGAACTTCATTCGCGATCCAAAGGTTTCCTTGGCCAGTCGCGGCGGGTTGTCGGGTATTTCATTCACCTGCGTAATTCGTATCAGATCGGGAAGGCCAATCATTTACAATGTCGTTGGGCCTTTGTAACTCCGCGCTTCCGTGTCTGCCCCGGCTCTGATAAGCTCGCCACCATGCAATCCCACGAACTGCTTCGCGAAGTCTTCCAGAAGTGCAGCGCCAAACAGGTATCAGCGGACCTGGGACTCTCGCTCTCGATGATTTACAAATGGGCGGAGCCGGACGACGGCACCGGCAGCGGCGCCGCCAATCCGCTCGACCGGATCGAAGGGTTGGTCCGCTGCACCAACGACGCGCGGCTGGTTCAATGGATCTGCGAACGCGCCGGCGGTTTCTTCATCAAAAACCCGAAGGCGAACTGGCCGCATCCCCACTTCCTGATTCCCGCCACCAACCAGATCGTCCAGGAATTCGCGGACCTGCTGTCGGTGATCGCCACGGCCGCCGGCGACAACCACATCTCCAAACAGGAAGCGAAGGACATCCGCGCGCGCTGGGAGGAATTGAAGTCCGTGACGGAAGGATTCGTTCGCTGTTGCGAACAAGGCAATTTCACCCCGCTCAGAAAAGAGTTGCCGGAGACAGGCAAATCCTGATCGTGCCGCGAGCCGCAGCACTCCCGTTTATGCAAGTCATCGCCAGCGTTTCCAGTCGGTGTTCGCACGCCGGTCGGGAATCGGACCGCGGCCTTCCAGGCCGCAGCGCTTCCGGAGTCGGAGACGCGTTGGAGGTTGCAGGTGCCACCGGATTCACGGGAGGCCGCTGCGTCCAGGATGGGCGCGCTCCGCTTCGGTGGCGGTTGCCGCGCGCCCGGCGAAAGTGCCTTCAAATGTTCGCTGCAATCTTTTGTCTCTTTCTCCCGGTCGTTTCCGCACGCGCGGGCGACGTGATCGACGCGGATGTCTGCATCTATGGCGGCACGGCCGGCGGAGTTGCCGCGGCCATCCAGGCGAAGCGAATGGGCAAAGAGGCGGTCGTTGTCGAATTCGGACGACACATCGGCGGACTCACTTCCGGGGGACTCGGCGCGACCGACATCGGAAACAAGACCGCTATCGGCGGCGTCTCGCGCGAGTTCTATCACCGGATCGCGCAGCATTACGCGCAGCCCTCTTCGTGGAAGTCGGAAACAGCCGACGAATATTTCGCCAGACGCAGGGGAGGGCAGGCATCGGCCAGCACATTGAGCGGGTCGGACGCCACGATGTGGACCTTCGAACCGCACGTCGCGGAAAACACGCTGTTCGCCATGCTCAACGAGGCAAAGGTGCCGGTTTACCTTGGCCAACGACTGGCGTGGGTGAAGAAGAACGATGCTCGCATCTCCGAGATCAGCGTTGAAGGCGGGAAGGTTTTTCGCGCCAGGATGTTCATCGACGCCACCTACGAAGGCGATCTGATGGCCAAAGCGGGCGTTTCCTTCACGGTCGGTCGCGAAGCCAACTCGCAATATGGCGAGACGCTGAACGGCATTCGGGCCGAGACGCCGAAACATCAGTTCACCGTTCCCGTTGATCCTTATGTGAAACCGGGTGACCCGGGCAGCGGATTGTTGCCGTTCATTCAATCTGGCGACGGCGGCAAACCCGGCGACGGCGATCACCGCGTGCAGACCTACAACTACCGTCTCTGCTTTACCACGAACACGGAAAACCGCAGACCGGTCGAGCCGCCGAAGAACTACGATCCGGCCAAATACGAACTGCTCGCGCGATATCTCGAAGCTCTGGTTGC
>DATEKZ010000175.1:0-3951 GCA_035277185.1 Verrucomicrobiia bacterium | reverse complement strand
GCTGCGTCTCGCAGAGCCGCGCTCCACACTTTGAAGACACGCCCTGGTCTGGTTCGCCAGCCACTCCGCTTTTTCACCATCGAGCTTGTCCGGCCTCCTGCCAGTCGATTGGGCTCTCGCCGCCCTGGCCACGCCCAAAATCCCCTGCCGCAGGACTTCACTCAGTCTTCGGACACACTCTCAAATCCATCCCACACCCGGGTATTTTTTCTGCAACGCCGATCGAAGTCTCGGATAGCTGTTCGTTTTGAACGCAGGCCAGTTGAACGTGGCTTCGAGGCGTTTTCCGTCGGGAGCGCAGAGCCAGAGTTTCACCGGCTGCTTGCCTTCGCAGATGTGTGGGTGCTCTCTCAGCGCGAAACACTCGTGCAGCTTCACCTGCAATTCCGGCGGGTTGGGTTCGCCGCCTTCGTCGCGGACGCTGTCGGGGTAGAGCAACTTCAGCTTTCTGCCGTCCGGCCAGGGGACCGTCAACGGCGCCAGCTCGTCGAGCCAGCCGAGTTGTTCCTTCGCAAGATGCTTTTGGAACTCGTCGCGGAGGTGCGTGGCCTGCGCCTCTTTCGCCAGCGTCAACCCGCGGAACGCTCGAGCCAGACAATCCGTAACGGCAGCGTCGTCGAACGCCGGGAACTCCAGTCCCGGCAACGCCGCACAGACCAGGTTCGTCCGGGCAATGAACTGCTTCAGCTCATGATTGAAAAGAGGCAGCTCGAACCAGCCCTTGCCATACGCCTCCGCCAGACACCGGCCCGCCGCCGCCGGATCCATCCCGCCGTCGCGCGACTGATGCTCATGATGGATGACCAGATCATGGAACCGCACCAGCTTCACGGCCGCAACCCGTTTGTGCGTGCGATCAAAAAGATGTTCGACCTGCGCCGTAACCTGGTCGGGAAACATCTCCTCGATCCACTCCCGCTTCACCGCCGTGGCGAGGCCAAGGAGGGTGAGGTTTTCCGACCCGCGGCCCGTCACTTCCCGGATCGTCGCGGCGACAAACAGACTCGCGTTCTGCACCACACTTTCGCGCATCAGTGTTCCCTGGCGTCCTTCCGTCAGTTCACATTCAAACGTCCCCTGGCTTCTCCGCGCACTAAGTTGATCGATAAAACCCGCCGTGATGCAGCGGAGCAACGCGTCTTCCGGGGGCGGAACAACAGGCGCAACGCCCGGGTTCCTGCCATCCTCGGTCTTCGATCCCTCCTCTGCGTCCTGTTTCCCGGCCTCTGCGTCCGGCGCCGGACGTCCGGCCGCTCGCTGTTTCTCCGCGATTTCCAGAATCTGCTCGAACGTCTGCTTCACCTCCCGCGCCACCTTCGCGTTGATTCCATACCGGCGACATTGCTCGACGCCGAAATTGCGGTTCGCCGCAAACTGGTAGGCACGCATCAGGGTGAAAAAATCCGATTCCTGGCTCGCCTCGAACAACTCGCGCGCCTCGGCAATGTGTTTGTCGTCCCGGCCCAGCCGCGCGAGCAGGTCGCGTCCGCTCACGAGCGCCGCGCACAATGCGGCCGCCGGGATGCAGCCGCGGTTGGCGGCTTCGACCAGCATGCGCGAATACCGCGGGTGCATCGGCAACCGGAGCATCTGGCGGCCAATGGCGGTGAGATCGGACGAAGATCCTTCAAGGCTCGGATTTCCGGGCTCGGGTTGCGATCGTCCCGGATGACCGCTCGAGACGTGAAGTGGAACACTTCGTATCGCGCCGAGTGTCTGCAACAACCTCTCTGCCCGGTCCACCGCCTGTGGATCCGGCTTGTCGAGCCAGTCGAACTCCGCGGCGCGCCGGATGCCCAGCGAATGAAGCAGCAGGACCACCTCCGCCAGATCGCTGCGCTGGATTTCCGGGGTGTTCCGTTCGGGCCGGTTCAGTTGCCCGCTCTCGGTCCACAACCGGTAACAGGTCCCCGGCGCCGTGCGCCCCGCCCTGCCCTTCCGCTGGTCCGTTGACGCCCGGCTGATCTCCTCGATGAACAACGTGCTGATTCCCCGCTCGGCGTCGTAACGGGCCACGCGCGCCAGACCGCTGTCCACGACGTGCCGGATGCCATCGATGGTCACCGACGTTTCCGCCACGTTCGTCGCCACCACCACTTTGCGCACCGGACTGGGCGCGAAGGCCCGGTCCTGATCTTCGGGCGGCAGATCTCCGTGCAGCGGAATGCAGTCGACGCGCTCCTTCAGGCGGGCGGCGCGGACCGCGCCCATCGTGGCGTTGATCTCCCCCATCCCCGGCATGAAGACCAATACGTCGCCGGGCTCCCCGGCGTTGACGACGCGTTCGACCGTGTCCGCCGCCTGTTCCGTCGCCGGACGTTCGTCTTTCTGGTCGAGATAATGAACTTCCACCGGAAAGCTTTGGCCTTCGGAAACCAGCATCGGACAATTGCCCAGATACGCGGCCACAGGCCTGGCATCCAGTGTCGCCGACATCACGGCCATCTTCAGATCGGCTCGACGGGTTTGCTGAAGCTGTTTGACCCAGGCCAGCGCAACGTCGCTGAGCAGATTTCGCTCGTGAAATTCGTCGAACAGAATGACGCCCGTGTCGGCCAGCGTCCGGTCCTCCTGCAGCCAGCGAAGCAAAACGCCTTCAGTCACGAAACAAATCCGCGTGGCCGGACCGGTGCGGTCGTCAAAGCGGATCTGGTAGCCGACCTCATCGCCGGGATGGCCGCCCCGTTCCCACGCCACACGGGCGGCCACGGTGCGGGCCGCCACACGGCGCGGTTGCAGAATGACGATCTTCTTCTCCCCCGCCAGTCCCGCATCGCGGATCATCTGCGGTACCTGCGTGGTCTTTCCCGAACCGGTCGGCGCGACCAACACGAGGCGATTGCCGGTCCGCAGCGTATCGACAATTTCGGAATGAATCTGCCAGATGGGAAGCGAAGAGTTCACCGCGCAGCACAGTAGAACAACAAAAGCCGGTCCCGCTTCGCTCAAAATCTCACATGCCGCAGCGCCAGCGCCGCAATCGTGAGCACCAGCATGAAACCGTTCGGCATGAATTTTTTCGACTGGGTCAGGCGAAAGCCAAAGAATACCAGCAAGACCGCCAGAATGATGTCGGCAACGTGCCGTTGAAAAACAATCCCCACCGCGCACAACGTCAGCGCGGCCGCGAACGAGACCGACGCGATCAACGACGCTTTGCTCCCGGCCTTGAGGTATCCGACCAGGCCGCCGACCACCAGCAACACGATGTAAACCCAGAGAACGGTGTGTGGATTCATAAGGTTTGTCTCAGCGCGGTGATTTAGTCACAAAGCCGCACGATTTGCACAAGGAGAAAATCGCCGGAGACGCTTCCGGTCTCTCCTATTGGCCCATCACTTCGAGACCCAACACCTCTCCGGGTTCGCACTGCGCGGAGACCTCGAACGGACGACAGCAGACCTCGCAATCCGTCGTGAACACCTGTGATTCGACGCTTGTGTCGATGGTCAGTTCGAATCGTTGACCGCAGAACGGGCATTGGATGGTCTCGGTGCGTTCCATCGTTCATCAAAAGGCCGACAAAGCTTCGACGCAACCTAATGCCCCGCTCCCAATCAGGCGAATGATTTTGTTCCCCGGTTCTCGTAAGGGCGCATCATCTCGGTTTCTTGCGGTGCCGTGTAAGCGCAGTGCTTGACAACTTCCGGCCTTGAACCTGTGGGTTGCGCCTTAAAGGTCCAGAAAATCATCCGAAGCGCTGGCGGTGCCGGTGGCGCGTGCGGCCGATGCACCGCCGCCGGGGCAGAGATGTCATGGGAATGGGGGCACCGGAATTTTTTGGGGCGAGGACGGCCTTGCGCATTGCCAGGATATTCCTTTGCCCCCTTTCCTTTGCCCACATCCCTCTACGAGATGTCGATACCGCTTCTAGATTACGTCCGAAGGCGTATGGCGCGAATCTCACGTTCGGCGCACTCTTCCGACGTAGCTGAGAACTGAAATGGAAAA
>DATEKZ010000174.1:0-2550 GCA_035277185.1 Verrucomicrobiia bacterium | reverse complement strand
AATTCTTTTGTCGCCAGATGATACGGGATGAAGGAGCCGTACCGATTCTTCGCATAGGCGTCCATGATGATGGCGTCAAACCTGGTCTCTGTGCGGCGGAGATAAACCCGCCCGTCCATCACGTGGACCCGCTGCCGCGGCGATTCCTTGTAGCCGAAATACTCCCTGGCGATGCGCACCACGGTCGGATCGATTTCGGCCGTGTCGATGGTCGTCTGCGGATAGTAATGCTCGTAGGCACGCTGCACGCTGGCGCCCCCAAGCCCGACCATGAGCACATTGGTCAGGTTGCTGTTCCATAGCCATGGCATGTGGAAGTATTCGATGTATTCGAAATGCCCCGTCAGCGCGTCGCGCAACGACATCCGCGTCTCCATCGAGCCGTCGAAACTCAATGCCCTAAACCCCTGCTGATCGATCACCTGAATATGGTGATACGGCGAGGTTGCCTCAAAGACGACGCGACCCTGGGCATGGCATCGTCCGCCGGACGCGCCGATCCAAATCGCGCCCAAAATGATCGCGACGCTCTTCATTCCTTGTCCAAATGGGCGGCCGTCGAATCGGCCTCGCCAAACCAGCGATCCATGAACAGGCACATAAAGCCAAGCAGAACCGTCAGGGCTCCCGTCGCTCGAAAGATGTCCGATACATTCATGTGATCGATCAAAACGTAACCCGAAACAAACACCCCCACAATGCTGCCCACCGTGCTGGCCGCAATGATGAGTCCGCTGACCCGTCCCACGTGCGCCAGCTTGAGTGTGGTCAATCGAATCATATACGGGGACAACGTGGCCAGAACGAAACACGGTAACAGAAAGATCAACGCGCTGCCCATGGCGGGATCAAGCTTCTGCCATACCGCAGGAATCTCCTGATCCGCGGGATGGCGGAGGATAATAGCGTCGATCAGGCGGCCCGCGAATTTTGGAATCAGGAAGGTCACAAGCCCCGCCGGAACGAGCAGACACGTCAGAAAGGCGACCCGCCGAAAGCGATCCGCCAGGGCGCCTCCCACGAAATACCCCAGGGCCAGCGCGATCAAAATCACGCCAATCTGGCTGACCCACACATAAAACGAACCGCCGAAATCTTTCGCCAGAAAGCGCGCGCCGATAATCTCCAGCACCATGATCGCGAATCCCCCGAGGAAGACCAGGAGAGTCGCCGCCGCGTTTCGCATTCGCAGAGCTTAACTCCATCGGTCCGATTGGAAACTACAGATTCGGCCGGTGTGGCGAGGCCGCCGCCCGCGCCATGGCGCGCATGTCGGATTGGACTCCCGATCAACGAAACGGGTCAAGGAAGGAGCGTTATTGTGATTCAATTGCGGCGCGAAGCATCCTACCATTAGTCCCGCACAACGCGATTGTCATGAATCATTCGTCCACCGTCCTCGCTGAAATCATTCGGCCAACGACAGTCATTGAAGCACCGCGGCTTGCCCAACGTCTCGGAGTAAGACTCACCATCGCCAGCGAGGCGTTCCAGTTCACCGGCAGTTTCAAGTTCCGCGCCGCCTTCAACGTCGCGAACAAAGTGCCTCAGCGTCGAATCATCACCGCCTCTTCGGGCAACTTCGGCCAGGCCATCGCCTGTGCCTGCCAGTTGCTCGGCAAGTCTTGCATTGTCGTCATGCCGAATACTTCGGCACAGGTGAAAGTCGAAGCCGTGCGCGAATATGGAGCCACGGTGGATCTGATCGATACCCGCGTGAAACCTCGACACGCCCGCGTCGCGGAGATCGCTGCCGAAAACCCGGACGCTTGCGTCGCCAGTGCATACGACGATCCGTTGGTCATCGAAGGCAATGCCACCCTGGGAACAGAGCTGGCCGCGGTGGGACCCTTTGATTTCATCGTTGCGCCCGTCGGCGGGGGCGGCCTGACTTCGGGAATCATTACCGGGCTGCGAAACGCGGGGAAACCGACCGCGGTCATCGGCGTCGAACCGGCGATCGCCAACGACGCGGCGCGTTCGCTGCGGGCAGGACATATTGTCGCCAACGAAACCGAACCCCAAACCATCGCCGACGGCGTCCGCACGCTCAGCCTCGGCAAACACAATTGGACCGTTCTTCGTGACGGACTGGCCGGCATCGTCGAAGTCTCGGAAGAAAGCATCAAGGAAGCCGTGCGGCTGCTCTTCTCGCTCGCCAATCTCAAGGCGGAACCGACCGGTGCGCTCGGCATCGCCGCACTCCTCACCCGGCCGGAAATGTTCCACGATCGTTCGGTCTGTTGTGTCGTGAGCGGAGGCAATGTCGATCCGAAGGTTTTCCGGGAGATCCTCGGCGGCAAGATGCCCAAGCGCGAGCGGACTCCGTAACGCGCCGGTGTAAAGACTCCGGGAGCGCGACCGGTCCCCGGTCGCAGCACCTTCGAGCGCATCGCGACACTGGAAAACGCCTGAGGCGCGGTTGTTGGACGGGGGATTGGCTCGTTCGGACCGCGGCCTTCCAGGCCGCAGCGGTTCCGAACTGGGGCGTTTTCACAAAAACTGTAGCCCGATTTCGAAAGCCCGATTGGAACAATCCGCGAGGTTTTG
>DATEKZ010000173.1:0-2171 GCA_035277185.1 Verrucomicrobiia bacterium | reverse complement strand
CGGTCCGGCGGGTTCGGAGCGTGTCAATGAACCTTTGGATCGGCGGATTTGGCGGCTATGACGGACTCCTTTCCGGAGGCGACGGTCTGACCATGGGCGGTAATCTCTGGAGAATTTATCTGAAGGAATCCGAAATGACGGACCCCGGTCCCGCCCGCACCTTCGTGTTGCTGGATATGCGCGAAGACAGCATCGACATCGGGAACTTTGCCGCGGACATGCGAGGCTGGCCGGATCAACCGTCTCAAGCCGGCTTCTACGACTTTCCAGCCAGCTATCACAATCACGCGGGCGGACTCTCGTTTGCCGACGGCCACTCGGAGATCAGGAAATGGCTCGACAGCCGGACGATGCCGCCGCTCGTCAAAGGCGGCCTCGTGCCCGACATCATTGCGTCGCCGAACAACAAGGACGTCATCTGGCTGCAGGAGCGCTGCACACGCAAGCTCGCGCCTTGAGCTGTGCCTGCCGGTTCCCGATCCGCGCGAAAATACCCGTCAGCCAAACCTGTCCTCGGTCCATGGGTCGGCGGTATTCGAGTAACCCCGCACTTCCCAGAAACCCAGAATATCCCGATCGAGGAACACGATCTCGCGAATGAACTTCGCGCCCTTCCAGGCGTATCGTTTCGGAATGATGACGCGCGCAGGGCCGCCGTGTTCTTTCGGAAGCGGTTTGCCGTTCCATGCGTGGGCGATCAGGACATCGTCGTCCAGGCAAACGTCCAGCGGATTGTTGGTCGAGTAGCCGTCGTAGCTTTTGAAGAAGACGTGTGAGACTGACGCCGCGGGTCTCACGAGATCAGCGATCGTGAAGAAGGCCACGCCTTCCCATTGCATATCGAACTGGCTCCACGTCGTCACGCAATGAAAGTCGCTCACGTCTTTGAACCGCGGAAGCTCAAGGAATTGGGACCAACTGAGTGTCGTGGGATTTTCCACCTGCCCGTGGATTTTCAATTCCCATTTGTCGAGAGGGATTTCCGGCTGAATGCCGAGATCGAGCACGGGAAAGTTGTGTACCTGTCGCTGACCCGGCGGCAGGCGGTTCCCCGACCGGGCCACGGGCTTTTCCCGGCCGGCCATTTTGCGCGCCCACCGTTCCTTCGCCGCGATGTAAGCCTCTTTCATGGCGCAAAACGTCGGCAGAAAATCACTCCGCGTCAACCCTCGGATGATCTGCCGCATGAATGCGGCGTTCCTGGAGCTGGAAGGAAGGATATCACACTTAACGCGTACGCACACCGACGAATAGGAACGCCGGATTTATCCGGCACCCGTCAGTTGCATAAGTGCATCGACGCTCGCCCTCATCCCTGCCTTCTCCCCCGGGAGAAGGAGAATCATTCGCCGCCTCCTCCGCAGACCCAGAGTCGAACTTGGGTCGGGCAATCAAGACATGCGCGGAGGCGGCTCCCTCTCCTCCTCGAATCGAGGGTCGGGGTGAGTCGAATCCCATGCAGATCCTAGGGTAAGTGTTCGCGGCTAATCCAACTTCCCATCCTCGGCGGTTTGGTATTGAATGCGCCCATGAAACCAATCCCGCCGTTTTCCCTGTCCTTGTATTGTGCCGTCGCGTTGACCTCCTTTGCGGCGATCGCGGCGGAAAAGTCCGCCGGCACCGGCTTGAGCTTCCAGGGCCCAATCGGGCTGCAGCTTTACAGCCTCCGCGGCGAGTTCATCCGCAACGTGCCCGCCACACTGGAGAAAGTGAAAGGGTACGGTCTTAAGATCGTGGAACTGGCCGGCACGTATAACCTCGCGCCGGAAAAATTCAAACAGATGCTCGACGCCAACGGGCTCAAGCCGGTCAGCGGCCATTTCCCATTCGAGCGTTATCGCGACGACGTCGAGGCGGTGGCGCGCGAAGCAAAGGCGCTCGGCCTGGAATACGCCGGTTGCGCGTGGATTGCGCACCAGGACGAGTTCGACGAGAAGGAATGCCGCGAAGCCATTGCCGTCTTCAATCGCGCCGGCGAGGCGCTCGCCAAACACGGCCTGAAGTTCTTCTACCATTGTCACGGTTACGAATTCCGTCCCCACTGCAACGGGACGTTCATGGACCTGTTGATGACGGAAACGAATCCGAAATTCGTGCGGTTTGAGATGGACGTCTTCTGGGTCCTACATCCGGGTCAGGAGCCGGTGAAGTGGTTGGAGAAATATCCGGAA
>DATEKZ010000172.1:0-5982 GCA_035277185.1 Verrucomicrobiia bacterium | reverse complement strand
CAAGAAGGCCGGGCACCGTCGCTCCCTCTCCCCGAGGGAGAGGGCCGGGGGTGAGGGGGAAGGACGCGGCCGAATATCCGCGCGGCTGCAAGATTTTGAGATGCGCCCTTCAAGAACGCACTCCTTCGGCCCAACAGAGCCCGAACCAGATTGCCGCATCAGGACGGCGGCCCCACGCGCGGGTGTCCCGCAACGCGGTGTCAAACTCGGCCTGGCGCATTCCGAGCGGGCCGGTGATGATCTCGCGCGCGGTTTCGACGACGCCAATCATGTTCGCCACGTACGCAGGAAAGTTCGGGTCGCCCGCGCACGAACCGAAAAAGAGCCAGTGATTGCGAACGGGCCGCGCGCCGGCCTGATGCAGAAGCGAAATCAGACGCCGGCCGACAAAAGGGTCGCAGCCCAGCCGGTCATAGACGCGAATGTAAGCTGCCCAGACCGAGTTGAACGACGGGAGTTCGGGCGAAAGCCTGAGCACGTCGTGGTCGTCGTCGGCCAGCACCACACGTCCGCCTCGTCGGACGGCTCGCACCATCTGTTCGACCACCTTCTCCGGCTGCGGCACGTGTTCGGTCACGAATCGCGCATGCGCCACATCGAAGCTTCCCCACTCGTCTTTCCTGAGCGGCAGAGCCAGCGCATCGCCTCGCCGCCATTCAACCGCGGCGACCTCACCCGAAGCCCTGGCCTGACGTCGCGCCTCCCTTACCTGCCTTTCATCGCGGTCCACCGCGATGACCCGCCCCCGCGATCCGGCTGCCTTTGCCATGGCCCGCGAGAACTGGCCCAGTCCGCTGCCGACATCGAGCACACGTTCCCCGCCCTGAAGCGACAGTTCCCGAAGACACGCCGCGTTCAGCAGGTCGTTCAACTTGCTGAGGCGACGCTGCTCCTTCGGCTGCGTGCCGTGGAGGTAAGGAACGTTCATGGTAAGAGGGAAATTGAGAATTGAGAATTGAGAATTTGGAATTGAACCATTGAAGAACGATTCGGGTCAGCGTAAAGGCGCGAGGACTCCTCCAATGAGCCAATTCTCAATTCTAAATTCTCAATTCTCAATTCCCTACTCATAACGTAGCGCCTCCATCGGATCGACCTTGGCGCCGCGCGTCGCCGGAATCAAAACCGCGATGAGGCTGATGATTCCAAGAAACATGACGGCGCCCACGTAAACCAGGCCGGGATGGTCCACCGTCGGGAATTTGGGAATGCTGTGAGTCAGCAATCGGGTCACCGCGAAAGCCAGCAGCGCGCCGGCGGCGAGACCGACGGCAATTTGCCGAACGATCTGCTTCAATAACGTCCGGACAATCCGGTCCCGGGGAGCGCCCAGCGCCAAGCGAATGCCGATCTCACGCGTGCGTTGGCTGACCGAAAGGGTAATGAGGCCGAAGATGCCTAAGGTCGCAAGAAAGACTGCTCCCCCGCCACAGATCCCCAGGAGCACGCTGGCCAGATAATAGCCCAGGGTATCCCTCTCCATCAAAGCTTGTGCCGTGGCCACGTGGTAAATGGCTAGGTCCGGTTGCAGACGCGCGACTTCTGCGCGCAACGTTTTAGCCCGGTCCATCGCGCGACCCCTGCCCCGGAGACTGATCACCATCGACCGGGCGGTTTGCTGGGTGAGCGGCACGAAGAAGACAGGCGGCAGGTATTCGTCCATTGCGTCGTAATCCAGGTCCGCCACACAGCCGACGATTGTGAGCCACGCGTTCGTTCCTTCGCGAAATCGATGGCCCAATGGATTGCCCGTGGGTAGAAACCTTTTGGCAAACGCGGCATTCACAATCGCCACCGGCATTGAGCCGGCCACGTCGTCGGCGGTGAAACTGCGCCCCTGGAGAAAGGGGAGATTGACCGCATGGAAAAAGCCGGCGGAGACGACTCCGGAACCGGCATACGGATGATCCTCCGGCCGCGGATAAGAAACACCTTCGAGTGTGATCGGCTTCTGGCGATATCCCGACACCGGATCGCTGGTGGACAAAGCCACGGCCTCGACGCCGGGCAGTTGCGTTAGATTGCGCTCAAGCTCGTCGAAGAACGAACGGACATCGGCCGACGCTGGCGCGTCAACTCGCGCGGTCAGCAGGGCGGCCGGATCGAACGGCAGGTTTGTCTCTTTCAAACGCCGACTGAAGTTGAGCAGAACGAACGACTGGGTCAGGATGACGACCGAACAGGCAATCTGGACCATGACGAGGAGCCGCTGGAATCTTCCAATGCGGATGCCGGATGTTCCGCCGGTCTGGGCCTTGAGCAATTCGTTGGCGTCGCGCTTCGTCGCTTGAAGGGCCGGCCAAAGTCCGGCCAGCAAACTGACCAGGAAAGTCAGACCGACGAGGGCAAGCAAGAGGCGGCCATCGATTTGGAGGTGCATCCAGAACGGCATCTGTGCTAACTCGTCGTCGCGTTCAATGAACCCCTCAAACCATTTGCCCAGGGACGCGACGACGACGACGCCACCGAGAGCGCCGCACGCCGCAAGGATCAGGCTTTCGATCAGCATCTGCGAAATCAGGCGCGTCCGCGAAGCCCCCAGGGCGCCGCGGACCGCCAGTTCGGTTCCCCGTTTGGTCGCGTTGGCGAAGGTCAGGCCCGCGACGTTGGCGCAGGCAATGAACAAAACCAGCAACGTCACAAACAGCATGGCGAACACGCCGGGTCCAGGCCCGTGCGGCCCTTTGAGGTCCGAGAGATAGCGCGCGAATGGGCCAACCATGACCGGCGTCGGATTCATTTCCGGCGACTGGGACGCAGCGACGCGCGCTGCAATGAGGTTCAGTTCCCGGCGCGCTTCCGCAATGGTCGCGGCCGGCTTGAGGCGGCCGAATCCGAAGCCCCATCCGGACATCTGATCAGTCCCCGGCGCCGCCGGCACCCAAAGCTCGTCGTTAATCGGAAACTTGAAACCCTTCGGCATGATTCCGACGATGGTTCGGGGTTGTCCGTCCAGCCGGATAGATGAGCCAACAGCCGCGGGATCGCCGTGGAATTCCCGTTGCCAAAGATCGTAACCCACCAGAGCGACCGGCTCAGCGCCTGGCTTGTCGTCACCCGGAAGAAAGCCGCGACCCAACGCCGGTTTCGCGCGGACCAGCTCCAAAAAACTCGCGCCAATGAAGCAAACGCGGCGGTGCGACGGAGCATCGACCGCCCTGAGATTCACGGAGACCGTGGCGAATACGGAAAGTCCCTCGAACGTGGTTTGTTGTTCGTTGAACTCGCGGAAAGCGGATCCCGGTATCGTCGTGTAAACCACGCGGTCCGCACCGGGAAAAGGAAGCTTTCCGAAAAAGGCGCAGTTGATGGCGCAGAGCGAGAAAGTGACCAGCCCGATGCCGAGCGTCAAAGCAGCGACAGCCGAAAGAAACGAGCCCGGCTTCTTCATCCAGAGTCGAACGCCAAACCGGAAATCCTGGACGAGGTTTCCGGGCCACCGGAGTCGAAGCCTTATCGATGAGCTCAAGGCACGCCTCCCTTCCGTTGGACTAGGCGGAGCGCGAGTGTCCGCGGCGCGACCGAGGCACAGCCGGTAAATCCCGGCAACTGGCGGAAGGCGAATTTGAGGTCGTTCATACGTTGGAGAGGCTGGGCGCGCTGGGTGAGAAGCAAGGGAACGAAACACCAAATCCCAAACACCAAACACCAGAAAAACTCCAAGCCTCGAGCTCCAAACCACCGGCGTCGTTGCGGGCTTTGGAATTTGGAGATTGGGATTTCTTTGGTGTTTGGTGTTTGGTGTTTGGTGTTTTCATTCGTGTCTCAGCGCCTCCATCGGATCGACCCGGGTCGCGCGGCGGGCCGGAACGTAGCAGGCCACCATCGCAATCGCGCTGAGCATCACCACCACGCCCAGAAACGCCAAGGGATCGGCCATGGAAACCTGGAACAATTCCAACCGGCTCCCCAGGAATCGCGCCGCGCCGAAGCCGGCGAGTATTCCGATGCCGACTCCCGCACCGACGAGCCGTCCGCCTGCCTTGAAGACCATGCCGAGCACGTCGGCCCGTTGGGCGCCGAGGGCCATGCGCACACCGATTTCATGCGTCCGCCTCGTCACGAGATAGGTGAGGACGCTGTAGATGCCGGCCGCCGCCAACGCCAGTCCGAGTGAGGCGAACAGGCTGAACAACGCCATGATGAAACGCGGCTGCACTGTCTGGCGACCCAGCATCTCTTCGATCGTAGTCGGGCGGCCCAGCGGTTGTTCCTTGTCCATCTCGCTCACCTGAGCCCGCAACGGATTGAGCAGGACTTTGGGGTCTCCTTGAGAGCGAAAGGCCAGCGTCCGTTGAGGCGGCGCCAGGAGCGTGTAGGGAACCAGCGCCACGGGCCGGGTTTCGTCCCGCAAACCGGCGTTTCGCGTATTGCCGATAACACCCACCACGGTCGCGTAGGGTGAACTGTTGGTCGGCGAGAGCACCGATCCGCCCGCCTGCTTCAACTCGTCCAGTCGGATGCGTTTGCCGACAGGGTCTTCTCCAGCCGGCCAAAGTCCGGTGGCCGCCTCGTTGATGACCACGACCGGGTCCATGTCGTCGATTTCCCTTTCGGCCAGCATTCGTCCGCGCACCAGCGGAATGCCCAAGGTGCGCAGATAATCGGCGCCGACCAGATGCAAGGTAATGCGGCGCGTTTCGGATTCGGGCTGGCCGTCGATGCCGAACGTGGATTGCGGTCCGCCGAAGGGCATCCCGCCATTGCCGATGGTGACGGCCATGACGCCGGGCAGGTTTTTTGCGCGCTCCACCAGTTCCCGGGCGAAGCGGTTGCGTTGTTCCAGCGTCGCGTAGCGTTTCGGCGGGAGAGGAACGCCCACCATCAACACGTGGTCCGTTTGGAAGCCGAGATCGACTTGTTGGAGGGCGATGAAACTGCGGATCGTGAGGCCGGCGCTGACCAGCAACACCACCGCCAGCGCAACTTCGGCCACCACCAGCAAGGCCCGGGTCCGACCCCCGTGAACGCTTGCGCCCGACCCTCGCCCCGCATCCTTCAGGGCATCGGTAAGGTCCGGACGCGACGAATGGAGGGCCGGCGCCAGGCCGAAGAGGATTCCGGTCAGTACCGAGACGATCAGGGAAAACAGAAGGACATACCCGTTGATGGTGATCCGCGCCTCATTGGGAACAAAGAAATCCGGCATCAGCGCCACGATGAGCCTGGTCATCCAGACCGCGCACAACAGGCCGAGAACGCCGCCGGCCAGAGACAGCACCACGCTCTCGGTCAGCAACTGCCGTACAAGCCTGCCGCGTCCTGCGCCCACGGAAACGCGGATCGCCATCTCCCTGGCTCTCGAACTGCCCCGGGCGAGTTGCAGGTTGGCGACGTTCGCGCAAGCGATCAGCAGCAGGAAACCCACGGCCCCAAAGAGCACTTGCAGACTCGTCCGCATCTCTCCGCTGGCGACCGTCACGTCCAGATAGTTTGTCAACAGGGTGTCGAAGTTGTCCTTTGGAAACGCGGAGGGATTTTCCTTCGCCAACTGCAACTGGACCGCGTGCAGTTGCTGCCCGGCGACGGAAGGCGACACGCCCGGCTTTAGCCGCGCGATCGGGAAGACGCCTCGTTGATCCCGGGAATCCATTCCCATCGGCAGCCACACGCCATCGCTCGTCCACCAGCCGAATCGCGGCGGCATGACACCAATGATCGTGTGCAGTCGGTCATCCAACCGGAGTGTTTTGCCAATGGCATTGGGATCGCCGCCGAAGAGGCGTTGCCATAACTGAAAACTCAACATGACGACCGGCTCCGGTTCGCCGCCGGGGCGAATGTCGGAGGGTTGAATCGTCCGGCCCGCGACGGGCGGAACTCCGAGAAAGTTGAGCGCGTTTCCCGTCAACCGGACACCGGTCAGACTTTCCGGCGCGAATTCACCGGTGAGGAGCACGTTGCCCGGGCTGGTCGCCATCACGTCGGAAAAGGCAGACAGCTTCTTCAGTTCCAGGTACTGGCTCAGTGGATAGGAGCGCA
>DATEKZ010000171.1:0-7778 GCA_035277185.1 Verrucomicrobiia bacterium | reverse complement strand
CGTAACCCAAGATGCTGAAGCCCGCGCCCTTTCGCTGCAGATGGACGGCTTTGGTCGTGCGCGTCCCCAGGTCAATAGCCACTATCTGGTCCCTGCGCCGGGCCTGTGTGCTAAGGAATGGCAACGCCATGTGCGGTTTGTAAAATGTTCACTTCGCAAATGCAAGTACTAGTCGTTACGGCAAGATACGCACATTCACGTTAGCAACCTCCGTGCGCGCCCGCGCAACTCGTCCAAAAACGCCTCGGTCAAAGCAGTCAGCTTGCCGCGCCAGAAGGCGGCGACCACAACCGGGGCAACATCGTCCAGATTCAATACACGCACTTTACCCGAAACCTCGGCCTTGGGAATCGCCACCGAAAGGCCGATGCCGAACTCATTGGCGGCATACGTCTCCACAAGTTCGAGAGAATCGACCTCGACCCCGATGGGCCAATCCACGCCGCGTCTTGCCAGTCCGGCTTGAAAATGGCGGGCGATTCCTTCGTTCGAGGGCAGACTGATCAGCGTCTCCTTGACCCGATCACCGCGCCAGATCTCCTCGGCGGACTTGATCCGGCTTCGCCGGGAGACCAGCAACACCAACGGCAGCTCCATCAAGGTGAGCGTCTGAACGCCGGGGGGCGGTTTGCCTTCCAGCAGCGTTATCGCCAGATCGATTTCCTGGTTCTGCAGCCACGCTTCCGCCTGGAGATGGAGTCCTTCACGCAACGTCAGTTTCAATCGGGGAAACCGCGTCCGCAGATTCTTGAGGATCTCCGGGAGGTGATCCCGCAGGATGACGGACGATGCGGCAATCCGCACCATCTGCGCCGAACCGCCGCGGATTTTCTCCGACATCCGCTCCAGATTGTCGAAAAAGGGGCGAATGTACTCAAACAGCTCTTCGCCCGCGGGGGTGAGTACGAATGGCCGGCGATGAAAGAGAGTGACGCCGAGAAAGTCTTCGAGCTGAAGGATCTGGCCGCTGACTGCGGGTTGCTGGATGCCGTAAGGAATGTTTCGGACTGCGTTGCTGATGCCACCGTGCTTTGCCACGTAATAGAATAACTCCAAATGATGGATGTTCATTGCCGGTTCATCGCGAAGCATTCTAAGAAGATCTCAGGCCCGCAGCAAGGTCAGAGCGCGACCATTTGCATTGAGCAACCCCGGCATCGACCGGACTTCCCTTGCGTCTGTTTCTCGTGTTGAATCGACCTGTGCCGGCGGTTCAGCAGCTTCTCTTTCCTGATCCGCAGCCGCTTGTCGAGCGGCTGGGTCGCGACTTCTTCCGCCGGTTGCCCGAGTGCCCCGGTGTCTATCTCATGCGCGATGCGTGTGACACGATTCTCTATGTCGGCAAAGCCAAAAATCTTCGCCGACGACTGGGCAGTTATCGGGTGGCCAACCCGGACCGAATGCCCGCTCGCCTCCTGCGTCTGCTCCGTGCAGTCGCTCGCATCGAACTCCAGGAGTGTCCGGATGAGTCCGCCGCGTTGTCCCGCGAATCCGAGCTGTTGCGCACGGTTCGGCCCAGGTTCAACCGCGCCGGAACATGGCCCGCCCCACCCCGATTCTTTGCCTGGCGCTCCGTTGGACAGGAACTCCGGTTTGCGGTCGCCGAGACACTTGACGGGCGCTGGCGATTTCATGGTCCGCTCGGAGGAGGCGCCTTCGTCATGCGGGCGGTGCTGGCTCGCCTTCTTTGGCTCGCGGTTCATCCGCACCTCGGTTTCGCCAGGCTGCCCGCCGGTTGGTTTTACGGAAGACTGGACCCGGTAATCGCCATTAACTGCGGCCTCTTGATTGACCCCACGGTTTCCCATCTGGAGATGCTTCTGTCCGGACAAACGACAGAATTCTCTGCATGGATTCGTGCATTATTGCCCGCTGAGCTTCACCCCTTTGAAAGGGCCGCGGTGGAAGCGGATTTGGAATGCGTTTCTGAAACGATCGAGCGCAGTCCCCGCGGTAAACGCGGCGAAGACGGGTTGGCGATGCGGCTCTCGGGCGACGTTGCGTCGCCTTCCACGCCCATCGCTCACGCGGCGCCCATTATCGGCCCTGCGCCAGCGGCTCGCATCTGTGCAATCCTTGACCTGGCGCCAGTTTCAAATCCATCCCGTGGCCCGTGAACAGGCGGCGCACCTCATTGACAGGCCTGGTAGCGGTTTTCGCGAATAGCCGCCCATTGCGGGCCTAAAGCAACCGGCACGATGAGGGCACGAGAGGGAATCGTGCACGGTCTTTCCAACGCTGCCTGCAATTCGATCCGCCTTGAACAGGAACGCCATTTCGATAAAAGATCGTAACCAACGGCGGCCTGGGGCATCTAATCGTAACGTATGAGCAACCGGAATGTTGGGGAAACCCCGCAAGTCCTGTCTTCGGCTGTGCCAATGCGGTCGGTGGCGAAAAGCCTTGTTCTGGGAGTAGCCGCCGTTTGCTGGCTGACGGGCTGCAGCACGACTTATGTGATCCGGCTCACCAACAGCGACACGCTCACTGCAAGGACCAAACCGCGGCTCGACGGACACGGCTACTACGTGTTCAAAGACGCCGATGGAAGGGAAGTCCGGATCAATCGACTCAGGATCCGGGAGATCGAGGCGAAGTAAGCACGGACGCTCTCCTACCGGCATTTCGTCCTCTTGCCGCCCGCAAACCTCTCGACATACTTGCCCAGCACGTCGGTTTCCAGGTTCACCGAGTCGCCCACGGACCGTTCGCGCAGGGCCGTCACGTCGTAAGTGCGCGGAATGATCCAGATGCGGAATCCTTTCCTGGTCACAGCGGCAACGGTCAGGCTGATCCCATCCACGGCGATCGATCCTTTCGAGACGACGTAACGCATCAAATCGGGTGGCACGGCAATGTCCAAAACGTGGTCCCGATCGGCCCGCTCCCAGCGAACGATCTTCCCGACGCCGTCGATGTGTCCCGTCACAAAGTGCCCGTCCAAACGCCCGTCTGCCCGCAGGGGACGCTCCAAATTGACCCGTGAGCCGACTCTGGCGAATTGAAGATTGGTCCGTTCCCACGTCTCGCGCAGCAGATCGAATTGGATCACTTTGTGTTTGGATTTCGACCCGATGATCACCGCGGTCAGGCAACAGCCGTTGATCGCGAGGCTGTCGCCGGTTTTCAGCCCGCGCGCGCACGTTTTCGCGCGAACGGCGAGCCGGATTGCCCTGGCGGACGGCTTGATGCCCTCGACTACGCCGGTTTCTTCAACAATGCCGGTGAACATTGGTGGAATGGTGCGGGTTGTGGGTTGCGGGTTGCAAGTCGTTTGAGTCTCTCCGGATGAGGTGATAGGGAACCCTCAATCGGCGCTGACCCGCGCGGACAGCAAAAAATCCGGCCCCAACCGGCGCCATTCGATGTCACGCAGGTTGATGACTTCATCGAGCCGCCGGACACCTTCGCCCGCAACGGCCTTGCGCGCGTTGCGTCCACCGAGAATTTTTGGCGCGTAGAAAAATGCCACGCGATGCGCCAAACCATCGAGCAGGAACGAAGCGTTCACCTCGCCGCCGCCTTCGATCAACAGGCTGGTCACGTTCTCCGACCCGAGCTTCTTGAGCAGCCAGCGGAGATCGAGTTTGGATTTTCGGTTTTCGGTCTTCGATTTGGCGAGGGGCGCTACGACGACGTTCACTCGTTCAGCCAATGCCGCCACGCGGGTCCTCGGCGCGTGAGGGCCCACCACGATCGTGGTCAACCCGGCGTGCCTGTCGCTTGCGACCCTGGCGTTCAGGGGCGTTCGCGCGGCGGCGTCCAGGATGATTCGTCGCAGCCGTTTGGCGCCGTTCCGCGCTCTCAATGTCAGGCTCGGGTCGTCCGTCAGTACGGTGTTGATACCGACCAGGATGGCGTCCGCACCCCGGCGCAGATTCATTCCATAGGCACGCGCCTTTGCGCCGGTAATCCACTTCGATTCGCCGGATGCCGTGGCGATTTTGCCATCGAGCGTCATCGCGGCTTTCACCGTGACGAACGGCGTTTCGTGGACGATCCAGTGGTTGAAGACTTCGTTCAATCGACGGGCTTCATCGGCAAGAATACCGCGGACGACTTTAATGCCCGCGCGCCGCAGAAGGCGGAAGCCGCGTCCCGCGTGCTTTGGATTCGGGTCCGTCGCCGCCGCGACGACGCGTGTGATGCCGGCGGTCTTGATGGCGCCGGTGCAAGGCGGCGTGCGACCGTGTGTGGAACAAGGTTCCAAAGTGACGTAAAGAGTGGCCCCTTTCGGATTGTTTCCGCGACGTTGGGCGTCACGAATCGCTTCGATCTCAGCGTGTGGCTCGCCCGCGTGCCGATGCCAGCCCTGGCCGATGATCTCGCCGTTCTTCACGAGGACCGCGCCGACCATGGGATTAGGCGAGGTTTGGCCGTATCCGCGCCGGGCGAGGCGCAGTGCCAGGCGCATGAATCCATCGTCCGCCAACGAACTGATCATTGCTTGCTTCGAGTAAATCCGATCGCTTCCAGCCGGCGATGAAGCGAATCGGTGTCTGTGGCTTCGGCTGCCGGAGGACCGACAGAGTGGGACAGTTCCGGGAAGGATCCTCCACCGCACGATAAGTAAAGCCTGTTCCCCCTCGCCCTGACCCTCTCCCTCAGGGAGAGGGGACAGTTGCGGACGCTTTTTGTACTTCCGAAGCTCCGTTGGCCATCGCCGCACTGCCACCGCTCAAAGCGATTCGACCCGAGACGAACGCGGCGAATGATTCTCCCTCTCCCCAAGGGAGAGGGCCGGGGTGAGGGGAAAGGAGCCACTCGGACGGTGCCGCGCGTTCGTTTTCGACGTGGCTCGCGAGCATAGCCCGAAAGGCGGCGTGGCTTTGAACCATTCATCGACTCAGCCTCCGGCATTGCCGGACGTCGGTGACTCCTCAAACAACGCCGCCGCAAATTGCTTCGGGTCGAACGGCTGGAGATCGTCCGGCTGCTCACCCAGACCGACGAACTTGATCGGCAGGCCGAGTTCCTTGTGGATCGCCACGACCATGCCGCCTTTGCTCGTTCCGTCGAGTTTGGTGATGACGAGGCCTGTGAGTTTCACGGCTTTGTTGAATTCCTTCGCCTGATTCAACGCGTTCATGCCGGTCGAGCCGTCGAGCACCAGCAGCACTTCGTGAGGCGCGCCGGACAGTTTCTTGTCCATCACCCGATGCAGCTTCTGCAATTCCTGCATGAGGTTGTGTTTCGTGTGCAAACGTCCGGCAGTGTCCACCAGAAGAAAATCCGCCTTCCGCGACACGGCCGCGGTAATGCCGTCGTGCGCGATGGCGGCCGGGTCCGCGCCGTAGGCGCCGGCGACGACCGGCACATCCAATCGCTTGCCCCAAAGTTTGAGTTGTTCGATGGCTGCGGCGCGAAACGTGTCGCACGCCGCGAGCAGCGGTGTCCCGCCGCGTTGTTGAATCAGATGAGCGAGCTTGGCGGTCGTGGTGGTCTTGCCGGTCCCATTGACGCCGACAATGGATACAACCGTCACTCCGTCGGTCTGTTTGAGAGGCGCCGCCTGGTTTGATGAAAGGCTCTTCTCCACTTCAGCCCGCGCGATGGCAAAGACGTCCAACCCTGAGCCGCCCTGAGTTTCGTAGGACCTCCGGACCGCAGCGACGATCTGTTGCGTCATCGCGATGCCGAGGTCGGCGCCGAGCAACGCGGCTTCGAGTTCCTCCAGAGTCGCGCCCGTGAGTTTGGGCGAGCCGGTGACGATGCGTTTGATTTCATGGACCAGCTTCGACTGCGTCTTCTGCAAGCCGGCTTTGAGTTTGTCGAAGAGGCCCATAAAAACAGGGAATGTCGGGAAAGAAGGGCGACCGCGGCTAGTTTCGCGACGGCGCCGTGGCGTTGCGATCCGGCAAGCGCGATTTGAGCTGCTCGACGTACTCGTACGGCAGCTTGACGGTGCCGATGAGAGGTTTGCCTTTGCTCAAACCGTGGCAGTCGGAGCCGCCGGTGATTGCCAGGTTGTATTCCTTCGCCAGTCGCAGGTAATGCCCGGAAGTGGAAGGCGTGTGCTTGGTGTGAAAGCATTCCAAACCGTCAAGTCCGGCGGCGGCGAGTTCGGGAATGATCTCATCGGTCCGGTTCAGGCCGGGATGCGCCATCACCGCCAGGCCGCCCGCCTGATGAATCAACTCGATTGCGCCGAGCGCGGAAATCTTGAACTTCGGCACCCAGGCGGGCCGGGACTTTTTCAGGAATCGTTCGAATGCTTCATCCATGTTGTGGCAAAAACCGCCCTGAACGAGCGCGCGTCCGACGTGCGGCCGGCCTGGGGAGCGGCAGTTCGCAATCGCGAATACGGCGTCGGCCTGCAACGGAACGCCGAGCTGGTTCAACCGCTGCACCATTTCGTGAATCCGGCTCTGGCGGACCTTTTGGAACCTGGCCATCTCGTTCAACAGCCGTGGATTCTCCGCATCGACGAAGTAACCGAGCAGGTGCAGTTCATTGCCGTCGAGCTCGGCCGTCAGTTCGGTGGCCGGGATGAATTCGATTCCCGCGTTTTCACACGCGGCGCCGGCGCGGGTGCAACCTTCCACGGTGTCATGGTCGGTCAGCGCGATGGCGGTAAGATCAAGCTGCTGCGCGCGGGCGGCCAGTTCCTCCGGCGTGTAGGTGCCGTCGGAAAAATTCGTGTGCAGATGGAGGTCGGCGAACATGCCTCAAACGCGGAACGGCGAACGGGGAATGCAAACCGGCCCGTGGTCCGTGGTCCCTCCCTCGCCGCGGCGGCTTCGGAGGGCAGGCCGTGGTCCGTGATCGCGGCCACTGGCAACGGACAGCGGACAACGGACAATTGACCGTTCCAAACTCATTTGACGATGCGCGCTGGCCGCAACAGTTCGCCCTTGATTTTGTCGAGGATGCCGTTGACGAACTTGCCGCTGTCCTGGGTGGAGAACTTCTTGGCGACATCCACCGCCTCGTTAATGCTGACGACCGGCGGGATGTCCTCACGGTAAAGCATCTCGTAGATGGCGAGACGCAAGACATTGCGGTCCACCGTGGCCATGCGGTGAAGGTCCCAGTTTTTCGCGTGCTTCCTGATCTGCTCGTCGATCCCATCACGATGCTCCAGCGTGCCGCGAATCAAAGGATCCGCGAACAACCGGACAGCGGCCTCTTCCGCAGTGGGTGGCGGCGGTTCGACCTTTTCCCCCCAGGTGGCCGGTCCCTTTTCCTCGGCCAGGGCGGCGCCGCGTTGCGAATCCCAGAAATGATTGAGCGCCTCCTCCAGGTTGGCCGGAGGATTCAGGTCGTGCTGAAACAGGAATTGCACCGCGCGTTCCCGCGCTTCACGTCGTGTGCCCATGCTTTCAGAAGAATGAAGGAGGAAGGTGGAAGGCGGAAGGAAAAACTGAATGTTGATGGTTGAATAGGGTTGATGGTTGAGCGTTGGGAGGAAGACCTTTGCGCCGGTTAACCAGTCAGAGCCTTGCGCGCGGCGGCGAGGATTATTTTGTCCTGCGGAAAGAAGATGAGGCCCTTTTTGGCAACGACTTTGTCGCCGACGAGGACGGCAAACTCGCCGAGGTTCCCCTCGACCAGTTCGGTCGTCACACCGAGTTCGCGTTGAAGCAGTTCCGCCACCCGGGCGGCTCGCGGCTTATACGACGCTCAGGTTTTGCAGTAGCGGATGGTGAGGGGGTTCATGCCGGTGATATTTCCTGGCGTCCGTCCGTCGTCAGAACAACAGGTTGCCGCTTGCCTTTCACTCTCAATACTTCGGCACGTTGTGATCGATTTCGTCGGCCCACGCTGTGATGCCGCCT
>DATEKZ010000170.1:0-7311 GCA_035277185.1 Verrucomicrobiia bacterium | reverse complement strand
GTGTCCAGGCCGCACTCGCCCACCGCGCGCCGAACCACTTCTTCAGCAGCGTTCACGAAAACACCCACCCTGGCCACGAACGGCGGCAACTGGCGAATGATCCCGCCCGCTGCCTCAGTAGAAACTTTGCGGGGACTTGATTCGCAAAATATGAACCCGAGCGCGTCCGCACCGGCGTCCACGGCCGCCAGCGCGTCTTCCAGGTTGGTGATGCCACAGATTTTGACTTTGACGCTCATCGTCTGTGACGTTCATTTCTGCATAACTCGACGGCCGAAGCCACTTCTTTTGGAAACGGTCCTCGCCAGTGGCTGCTACGGCGCCGTGGCAGAATTCTCGAAAGAAACGTGTTGAAATAAGTCCCCGAGTAGTGCATCAAAATCGCAACACAATCCGACGGAACTCTGTGGACCAATGAAACCTAAACTCCTTCCTCTTTCTTTGTTCGCCTCGGTCCTCCTTTTTACGCCCCGGACCGCATCGGCTCAGGTAGTCATCAATGAATTTGCCTACGATGACGCAGGCACGGATGATTTGGAATTCATCGAACTGTACAACGCCGGCAACAGCCCTGTGGACATCAGCGGGTGGGTGATTGGCGGCTTCGATACCGCTCCCAACCCCAGTGTCATCATCAATTCGGGAACGACCATTCCAGCGAATGGCTTTTTCGTTGTTGGTTTTGCCGGCGTCGGAAACGTCGGCCAGACGATCGCCACAAGCATTTTCGAGAATGACATGGAGACAATCGAACTTCGGAACGCGACAAATGGGCTCCTGGATCAGGTCACCTACGAGGCGAATAAGGCGACGCATCCACTACCGCCGGAAGGCGGGCTCTGGGGAAATTCCACGGCGCCGCAAGGACTCCTCGGGACGGCCACCTTTACGTCTTATGCCCGCTTTCTCGACGGTTACGACACGGGAGTGAACGGTCGCGACTTCGGACAACGGCTGGCAACGCCGGGCGCAGCCAACAGCGTGGGAACAGTCACTTCTTACACGGGTCCCAACGTCGATTCCCTGGCGGTCGGCAGCGAAGTACCGGGAATGCACGGGTCGTTTGTCGCGCCGCGGGTCATCGACCCAACCAGCACGAATTTCGCTATTGGAGCCAACCGTTTGAATCCGAATGTTATTCCTCCTTCGCCGCAAGGTGGAAACGCGATGATCATGTGGGATCCGTCGGGCGGTGGAAACACAGGCGGTTCCGATTTCACCATTGGCGCGAACAGCTCATTCAATCTTTATGTTTATCTTGATCCCCGTGCGACAACCGGGGCCGACACCGAAGAATGGGGTTTGGGATTGGCAGGTTCGGAAGACCCGAGTCTTCAAAACCTCTTTGACGGCGGCGCCAACGGATCGACCGGCGTGGGATGGATTTTTCAGAGGAACAGCGCCGGCGCAATTCTGAGGCTGGTCGATTTCGGCGCTGGCGGCCCAACAAACTCATGGATCACTCTGGGCACCATCTCGCTGATCCCCGGCGATCAGGGTTGGCATGAACTCGGCCTGAGCCTGAACGGAACCGCCCTGACCGGAACATTTGATTCGACTATTCTTGCAGGCACAACCGCGGCCAATCTTATAGGCAGCTTCTGGATGGATTACCGCGAGGGATTTGCGGACAATAGCCAGCTACGACCTCTGACCATTGATGTTGTTCCGGAACCCTCCACCTTCGCGCTGGGAGCCATCGGCGCCGCTTCCCTCCTGTTGCTGCGACGCCGGAAAAAGTAAATGGGAGGGGTCTCCGTCTTGGTCTGGCGAAGCATTAGGGTGACGCTGGACTCGACCGATCTCCCGGCGTTCGCCGTGGCAGAGAAGTGGACCGTCATGTACGACTTCAAACCAGGGCGTGTTTTCAAAATCGCACGGTTGCTTGGGTCGGAGCGCGAGTCTGTGACTCGCAGCACCTTCGCCAGCCAGCAGGCGCGTGAATGATATGAGGCGCCTTGAAATTCGGGTGTTGCTGCGGCTCGCGGAGCCGCGGTCCGCACTTTGAAGACACGCCGTAGGGTCATTACCCACTTGCCTGGTTCTTCGGTTCGCCCACAATATCGCCTGGAATCGCCACCCGATCGGCTTATGAAAGAGCTTTCCAATGCTTCAAGGTTAACCTCGAGACGGCTTTATGCGATTGGTTTCACGTTGATCGAGTTGCTGGTGGTGATTGCCATCATCGCGATCCTCGCCGCAATGCTTTTACCTGCCCTGGGCAAGGTCAAGGCGAAGGCGCGGACGACCCAATGCGCCTCGAACATGAAAAACTGGGGGTTGGCTACGATCATGTATCTGGGCGACTATCACGACCGCCTCCCGCTTTTTGGCGACAGCTCGGCCGATTACACCAAACCATTCTGGCATGCGAAGCTCGCCCCGTACGTGGCGAGGCAAATGCAGGATGGAAAACTCTTCACTCAAACGGACGTGTTCACCAATGAGTTGCGCCGATGCCCCGGTGGCAGTTATGGGCGTCCCCCGTTTTCGGGCACGACGGCTCCGTTTAAGGACTGGAATTGTTGGATCGGAGCGAACTTCGGCGCTTTCGGAAACCCGCTGAGCGGCCCGTTTTACTACGGTGACCGCACACCGACTTTGAACGTCTCGCGCATCCCGAAGGCGGCTGATGCCATGATGTTCATGGACACCATCACGCATTACGTTTACTCGCCAGTGGACACGAGTTATCGTTTCTCACTGGACCTCAATCGCGACGGCGCGGTGGACACCATGCCGCAATACGCCGATACGCCCTTCAATTTCGGCCGACCGACAGTGCACAACAACGGAGCGAACGTCACGCTTTTGGATGGCCATGTCGAGCGGGTCGGCTTCAAGAAGCTTTGGGAAGTCGATGCCGCAAAAAAGGTCGTGCACTCGTTTTGGTATATGGAGGATTGAGCGACGCGACGCGCTTTGCGCATCGAAATCCGACCCAAGCCAAGTTGCTCCAGCCGGAGTCAGGTTATAAAGCTTCGCTTCGCGGTTGTCCTCCGAAGCACTGGCTACTGACGAGACCCGAGAAGCTCGCGGGTTTTGCCGGCAATGTCGCCGCCACGCATCAACGATTCACCGACGAGGATCGCTTGCGCACCGCAACGCGCCAACCGCTCCACATCCGCCCGCGTGTGAATGCCGCTCTCCGCGACGAGCAGCGCGTCCTTGCCTGCGGCCGAGCCGCGAAGCCTCCCCGCCAATCGCTCGGTCGTCGCCAGATCCACTTTGAAGGTCTTGAGGTCGCGATTGTTGACGCCGATGAGTTGCGCGCCCGCCGCTAGCGCGCGAGCCAACTCCGCCTCGTCATGCACCTCCACCAACGCGGCCAGCCCCGCTTCGACCGCGAGCGTGTGAAAGTGTCTCAACTGAGCGTCCGTCAGAATCGCCACGATCAACAGAATGGCATCAGCACCCCATTCGATCGCTTCCAGGATCTGTCGCTCGTCGATGATGAAATCCTTGCGCAGGAGCGGCAACTTCACCGCTTCCCGAACCTGGCGGAGATAATCGAGCGAGCCCTGGAAGAACTTTTCGTCGGTCAGCACGGAGAGGCAACTGGCCCCGCCCGCTTCGTACTCCTTTGCGATGCGGACCGGGTCGAAATCCGGACAGATCACGCCGGCCGACGGCGAGGCCTTCTTCACTTCGGCGATCAGCGCGACCAGGCCGTCGCGCGGATTGCGGAGGGCAGCGAAGAAATCACGCCGTTCGCGGCGCTCCAGCAGCGCATCGCGCAAATCACCGGCCGCAATGATACGCGGCGGCAGTTGCGCAACCTCCCGCCGTTTCTGTTCAACAATGGTGCCGAGGATGTTCAATCTCTGTCGGTTATCAGTTGTCAGTTGTCAGTTGTTGCGACTGGCCACGGACCAGGAACCACGAGCAAAAATTAGTCTTCCTCGTCCTTAATTCCCTGCATCCGTTTCATCGGTCCGCCGGCGCGCAACCAGGCGTTCACGAACGGATCGAGGTCGCCGTCCATCACCCCCTGCACATCGCTGGTTTCCGTGCCCGTTCTTAAGTCTTTCACCATACGATAAGGCTGAAACACGTAGCTGCGAATCTGGTTGCCCCACGACACGCTCCCCTTGTCGCCGTAAAACCGTTCCATCTCCGCCTTCTGGGCATCAACCCGCTGCGCGTAAATTCGTGATAACAACAACTTCATGGCGGTCGCCCGGTTCTGATGCTGCGACCGCTGGCTCTGGCTGGCCACGACAATCCCGGTCGGCAGATGGGTGATGCGCACCGCGGTCTCGACCTTGTTGACGTTTTGCCCGCCTTTGCCGCCGGAGCGAAAAGTATCGATCTGCAGCTCGCTCGGGGGCACGACCACTTCCGAAGACGTCTCCTCGATCTCCGCAATCACGTCCACGCTGGCAAAGCTGGTATGCCGGCGTTTGTTGGCGTCAAAGGGCGAAATACGCACGAGGCGATGCACACCGCGCTCGGCCTTGCAAAATCCGTAGGCGTTCTCGCCGTTGATTAACAGGGTGACGCTTTTGATCCCCGCGACATCGCCGGTCAGGGCGTCCGTCACCTCGACCTCCCATCCGCGCGACTCGGCCCAGCGCTGATACATCCGCATCAGCATGCTCGCCCAATCGTACGACTCTGTGCCACCGGCGCCCGCGTTGATGCTGAAGATGCAGTTCTTCGCGTCGTGGGGTCCGCTGAGCAGCACGCTGAGTTCGTGGGCGTCCAGCTCCTTTGTGAATTTCGCCAGGTCGCGCTCGAGTTCCCGCTGATGCTTGACCTGTTCGGCCTCCGGCTCGGCTTCCGCCAATTCGACCATGACCCGAAAGTCTTCGAGGTGCTTTTCCGCTTGAAGGAGCGGATCGATCTTCTTGCGGAGGGAATTGACCTCGTCGATCAGCCGTTGGGCCTGCTCGCGATTGTTCCAGAAAGTGTCCCGGGCCATCTCGGCATCCAGTTCGCCGAGGCGCTTCTGCACGCCGGGGACGTCAAAGAAACCTCCGCAAATGGGAGAGCTTCTCACCGGCAATCGTCAACTGAGCTTTGATGGCATCGAACATGTCGCCAATTTACGGGCGCAACGTCCGCTTTGCCCAGCCAATTTTTTCCGCAGATTGCCAATGAACAAGTTGCCGCCTCTGGAAGAGGAAATGGCGGATTGCCGCGCCGACAGCGTTCTGCTAGTGGCTGGTAACACTTGGGAAAACCGAACCCCTGGAGAACCCTGAGGGTCCTCCAAAAACCGCCTTGAGCCGGCGCCTTGAAAGGATTAGGTTATGGGTGATGAAACTGCGCACGGACCTGCTGAAATACGCGACGCCGGTGGAAGCGCTGAAGGAAGCGCTGGCGAACACTCGCCGCTACAAACCCGAGCCGCGTTTCTCAAAAACTGGGACTGGCAGTCTGTCATCCGCCACAACCGAGGAGTGTGCGAAAGAGGTCGCGCGCAGCACGGCAAGAATTCAGAAAGCTTTGAAACGGTCGGCCGGGAATGGGACCAAAGGCGCCTCCTAGAAACCACCCTCGGCAGCACTCTCGACTATCTTCGCTCCTGCCATCGCCGGGCGCCGTTCCTTTTCTTCAACGGCAACACCTTCGCGGACATCGCCCGCACATTCTCAGACTACCTTTTCGCTGAACTGCCCCATGGCCGCCGACGGGAGGCGACTTCGGCCATTGCTCATTACGTCGCCGGCGTGCTGGACGGCGACAGTATGGGGGCCATCGTGGAATCTCTGTGCGAAACGGCCGATTGGAAACCCGGAGACCGCATCAAAAGCCTGCGGGGCACCACGCACGGCGTCATCGTACGCCTGCTCGACGATGGACGCGTCGTCTGGCGGCCCGACGGCACGCAGTCGGAATTGATCGGGCTCCCGGAAAGTCTGCTTCGCGAAAAAAAACCGGCGTGTGACGAACGCCTTCCCATGGACCCGGACCGCGCCCCGTCTCGGGCGCAGCGGGTCCGATGAAAAAAGGGCTCCCTTAACCGTTGTTCTTCCTGGTATGGACCCGGAAGGAAGCGCCCAGATTTCCCCGCTCGCGCCAGCCCAGATAGGATTCAAAACGTCCGAGCCTGACCGCAATCAAGGGTTTCAGGTCATTCAGATTCAGCTTGAACGACGAGGCGCCTTCGCCGAAGACACCTGTGCGATCCCGGGCGAACGCGGCGACTCCCCTGCCATCCACCTTGAACAGGGACCAATTCCAGTGTTTGTCAAAGCAGGCGCTGCCCAGCGGAGGATAGAACAGCATGTTATGTCCGAAGTTTCGCGTCACGTCCCACCTGAACCAGGTCAGACAATTGATATTGGTGGAGTAAGGGCGCTCCGCGGCCATGCCCTCGCCAAAAATCCCGTCGGCATCATTGCCGAACATAAACCACGTGATGTGGCGGGGATCGCACCAATACATCTGATCTCTCCGGAATGGGATGAAGTGATAGGCGGGATGTTGCAGCGCCCGCACGCGTGTTTCATAAGCCACGTTCGTCGTCGCAGGTCTGGCGTAATCATCGATGCACGCTGGGGTCGGTTTCCGGTAGCCCGTCGTAACACACCCCGCCCCGGCGATAACCAGGAGACAGCCAAGCAGAAGATAACGCTTCGACTGGTGAAGAACGTGCGAGAACATGTTAATCGTCGTTGTGGCGACGACTTTTTAACAGAAGGCAACGAAGCCAACGAAGCCTTTGTTTGCTTGCCTTTCTGTGCACGGCGGCGGGGTGGGCCTTGGCTCTCGCGTCTTGCGTCTTGGTCCGCGATCGCATCGTGATCGTCCTCGAATTTCCCGTCTTCGATTACGAGAACGTGACCGGGATAAGACAAGTTCGACTCCTGGCCTCTCCTCGGTCGAGGAGGAGAGGGAGAGAAACGCGTGCGCCGCTTGCTCGATGACTCACGAATAATCTTATCGATTCCGCTTGTGATCCCCTCTCCCCTCAACGGGGTCAGGGTGAGGGTGAGAACGCTTCGAGCTTCCGGACCCGTCGGCAGATCCCCAAAACGAATAGAATCATTCCGTACAGGCCGGCCGATCCTCACTTCCGCTTAAACCCGATCTTCACGGCGAGGGCAAGGGCTGTCCACACCACGCAACTCCAGCCGAACCAGTCGCCGTGGCGACGGTAGAAGGTCAACCCACGTTTCTGTCCGTCTGGCAGCAGCGGCACGCGAACGGTCATGAAACCGGCGCCGTAAACACTCCCCTCCGGCGCGGAATAAATCTCCCGAAGCTGTCCCCGCGAGTCGATCCAGCAGGTCAGTCCGTTGTTCGTGCAGCGCACCAGTGGCAGGCCGTTTTCGACGGCGCGGAAGACTGCGTTCGCGGCCT
>DATEKZ010000169.1:0-5271 GCA_035277185.1 Verrucomicrobiia bacterium | reverse complement strand
GTTGAGCGCGCGTCCCGCTTCGTCCCGGACCTGGAATGTGTCGCCATCAAATACCTTCACGACCTGGCCGGTCATCTCACCGCTGATCTTTTGCTCGAAACCGTCCCGGATCAGCATCGCGTCCACCAGATCGACGAGGGGAGAAAAGATCGCGCGCTGCTGGTAAACGTAAATGCCGAGTCCGGCCAGGAGAACCCAGAGCATGACGACCACGATTTTGTGCAACGTGTGAAACATTGTGTCACGTTGTATCGGATTCAAAGAGGCGGATTCGCGGATCGCGTTTCAACGGCGGCGGTTCGGGCGCGGGTGGGACCACCACCTTTTCCGGATCGGGTCGGACCTCGTGTTCCAACGAGATCAGCACCATGCTGACTTCGGGATTGGGGTGCGGGCGCGGATCGATGCCATGCCGCTTCAACGCGCGATAGGCCTCCATGCAGTGCTGCGCGTTGTCGAACCGAAACACTTCGAGCGCGTAAGCCTTTTCCAGCCACGAACCGGGCCGGGAGTTTTTCAAGCCGATGACAAATGCCGTGGGCCAGTCCGGGTGACGGACGCCCTCGAGAAAGCAGAGGAACGAAGTAAGGCGCCGAAATCCGCGCGTGTCCAGGCGTCGAATCAGACGCAACAGGTGGTTTTTCCGATCCGCAAAGTTGCCCGTGGTGATGACACTCGTGAGCGGGTCGCTGAGCTTCTCGCCGAAATACGGCGCCCAGACCACCGCGTTTGCTATCGCCATGATGACGCTGAACGCCAGATAGAACGCATTGGTCAGGTCACCGCTGTCCGGAGCGACCTCCGCGTTCTCAGCGGCCTTGCGGAAGCCGTAAGCCAGTCCGACGCCGAACAGGATGCGCAACAGAATCAGCATGGCGTTTCAGCGGTCTTCGTCCGGTTTCAGAATCTGCGTGTAAGTGGTGATACCGCGCAGCGACATGTCCAGCTTGTGCTTGTTCACGGCGTACTGGTGCGCGGTCTCTTTCGAGATGATCCCCGCGGCCAGGAGTTCGATCAGATACTGGTCGAAGGTGTGCATGCCCTGGTTCAAGGAAACTTCGATGGTCCCGGTCAACAAATGGAGGTTGTGCGTCTGAATGGCCTCCTCCACGCCGGCGTCGCGCTTCATGATTTCCAGGCACGGCGTTCTCGTGCCTCGCAGGTTCGGCAACAGTCGCTGGCACAGTATGGTGTTGAGATTGCGCGCCAGCAGACTGCTGAGATTGGCCTGGTCGGAGCTCGGATAATATTCGCGGAGACGTCCGATGGCCTGGGCGACCGAGTCCGCGTGCAGCGTGGTCAACACCAGATGCCCGGTCTCCGCCGCCTGCATCGCCGCGAAGATGCTTTCGCGGTCGCGGATCTCGCCGATGAAAATGACGTTCGGATCCTGCCGCATGGCATTGCGAATGCCGTCGGCGAAGGACGCGGTGTCGATCCCGACTTCGCGCTGCTCGAACTGCGACAGGCAGTCTTCGAACACATATTCGATTGGATCTTCAATCGTGATGATGCGCAGGGCCCGGGTTTCATTGAGCTGCTGGATCAACGCCCGCATCGTCGTGCTCTTCCCCTGTCCGGTGGGTCCGGTGGCCAGCACCAGGCCGCGCGGTTCCTGGATGATGTCGGCCAGCGAATCGGGCAACTGGAGGTCTTTGAGCTTCAACCGTTGCTGCGGAACGGTGCGGAAGGAAAACGATTGCCGGCCCTTCTGTTTGCTGAAATTGGCGCGATAACGCCGGCTGCCATGATGGAAGCTCAAATCGACTTCGTGCTGGTTCTCGATTCGCGCGCAGGCCGCGGAAGAGAAACTTTCGCGCAGGTATTCCAATATCTCTTGATCGCTCGGCGGGGGAAAGAGTTCCACGGGCACCCACGACAGTCTGCCATGCACGCGGATGGAGTACGGCTTGTCAACCTGCCCGTGCAGGTCGGTGGCATCCTGTTCATGGCACCAGTCCAGGAGACGGGCAAGGATTGTGGAGGGCGGGAGCTGTTCCATGTCAACGTCCGCGGTTGAAGCAGTCGGCCATTCGTTTTATGCGTTGCCCTTCGTGAACCTCATCTGCGCCAGGATTGCCTGGCAATGTATCCTTTCCCTTCGACAGATTCCAGCATTCATCGTTCCGCGGAGACGGGAGCGCCCGGTCTGGCCGTGTAAGCGCGGCGCATCCGATACCGCCACCGGAAGGCGGATTGGGATCGGAGTGCGCCCGTCCTCGGGCGCAGGAACGTTCGTCTGCCCAGCGGCATCCTCGCTTTCTGCGCCGAGGACGGGCGCACCCCGGGGGGTGGTGTCAAGATAGGCCGGGTGTCGGATGTCGCCGGTACGGCTTCTTGCTTCCACCGGTTCCACCAGTATCATTCCGCGATAATGCTGAAAGTGAACCTTGTTCCCGCTTTGATGAAAAGCGGCCTTTGTCTGGCTTCAGTTACATGGATCAGTTTCGTAGCCCATGCCCAGCATCCACTCGCTCAGACTCCTTACAATCCAAAAGTCGTGCCAGCCTCGAACGAGGGCGAGCTGGCGATAAAAAAGTTCACCGTCGCGCCGGGATTGAAGGTCGATCTTTGGGCCGCCGAGCCGCACCTCGCCAACGTGGTCGGATTCGGTTTCGACGAGCGGGGCCGCGCCTACGTCTGCGAAACGTTCCGCCTGCATCTCGGCGTGCCCGACATTCGTGGGATCATGAACTGGCTCGACGAAGACCTCGCCTGCCGCACGGTGAACGATCGGCTCATGATGATGAAGCGGCGGCTGGGCAACAAAGCTTCCGATTACACGAAAGAGTCCGAACGGGTGAAACTGCTCGAAGACCGCGACCGCGACGGCAAGGTGGAGCATTCGACCGTCTTCGCGGATGGCTTCAACACGATCCTCGACGGCCTCGCAGCCAGCGTGTTGGCGCGCCAGGAAAATGTGTACTTTGCCAATATTCCCAATCTCTGGCTGCTGCGCGACACGAACGGCGACGGCGTTGCCGACTTCCGGAAATCGCTCCATTACGGCTATGGTGTTCGCGTCGGTTTCATCGGACACGATCTGCACGGATTGCGCTTCGGCCCGGACGGCAAACTCTATTTCAGCATCGGCGATCGTGGCGCGACGATTAAAACCGAAGATCGCTTTGTCGCCAACCCCGACAGCGGTTCCGTCTTTCGCTGCAATCCGGACGGGTCGGAGCTCGAGCTGTTCGCCTTCGGCCTCCGCAATCCGCAGGCGCTTGCGTTCGACGATTACGGGAATCTGTTCACCGGTGACAACAATTCCGACGGTGGCGACCAGGCGCGCTGGGTCCATTTGGTGGAAGGCGGCGACAGCGGATGGCGCATTGGCTACCAGTTTCTCGAACGGCCCAATCAACGCGGTCCGTGGAACGCCGAGCGACTGTGGCATCCGCGGTTCGACGGGCAGGCGGCCTATATCATTCCACCGATCACCAACTTCACCGACGGTCCCTCCGGCCTGAGTTACTATCCTGGAACCGGCCTGCCGGATCAGTATCGGGGTCACTTCTTCCTCGTGGACTTTCGGGGCGGCGGCGTCAACAGCGGCGTCCACACCTTCACGCTGAAGCCCAAAGGCGCTTCGTTTGAAATGGTCGAACCGAGCCGCTTCATTTGGGGCGTCCTGGCCACCGATTGTCAGTTCGGCGTGGACGGCGGGCTCTATGTGTCCGACTGGGTCCAGGGCTGGGGCATCACCGGCAAAGGCCGCATTTATCGCGTGCATGATCCGGCGGTGGACAAAAGCAAGGTGGTGGTCGAGACGAAGATGTTCATTGCGGAAGGCATGCAGAAGCGGTCCCTCAAGGAGCTGACGGCCTTGCTGGCCCACGCCGATCAACGCGTCCGGCAGGAAGCGCAGTTCGCGCTGGCAGACAAAGGAGTCGCTGCTCTCAAGACCCTGGTCGCCGCCGCCAACAGGAATCCCAGTCAACTGGCGCGCCTGCACGCGATCTGGGGCATCGGCCAGATTAGTTCAAAGTCCAAAGTCCAAAGCCAAAAGTCCGAAGTGTCCATGGCATTGGATGCGCTCGTGGTTCTGTTCGGTGACACGGACGTCGAGGTCCGCGCGCAAGCGGCGAAGATCCTCGGCGACCAACGATTTGTCGATTCATACGACGGTCTGATCAAACTACTTGGCGATGCCAGCCCGCGCGTCCGGTTCTTTGCCGCGATGAGCCTCGGCAAGCTCGGACGGCGCGAGGCGGTCCCCTCACTCTTCGCTTTGCTGCGCGACAACGCCGATAACGACCCGCACCTTCGCCACGCGGCGGCAATGGCACTGACGTGGATCAACGACGTGGATGCGCTCGTCGGCGCCGCAAAGGATCCGTCGCGTTCGGTCCGGCTCGGGGCGCTGTTGGCGCTGCGTCGCCTGGAGCGGCCGGAGATCGCCCTGTTCCTGAAGGACGCCGATGACGCCGTCGTGCTCGAAGCGGCTCGCGCGATCAATGACCTGCCGATCAGCGGCGCGATGGGTGAGCTGGCGGCGTTGTTGAACGATTGGGGCGCACGCGCTGGCAGCGTGTTCACCGAACCTCTCCTTCGTCGTGTGATTGCCGCCAATTTCCGGTACGGCATCAACCACACCGCTGCGGCGCTCGCACAGTTCGCCGCGAATCGTACTGCGTCGGAAGCGATGCGCGCGGAAGCGCTGGACGCCCTGGGTGACTGGCCGGCGGCATCAGGCCGCGATCGCGTCACCGGCATGTGGCGTCCGACTGCGTTCGCGCGCGACGTGAAAACACCCGCCGACGCCGCGCGTCCCGTGATCGCGGAAGTCCTTCGCACTGCCCCCGACCGTGTTCGCGTCGCGGCGGCGGACACGGTCGGACGTTTGGGAATCAAAGAATCCGCGCCGGTGCTGCGCGAACTCGTGGCAGACACAAAACTTTCCGCGCGGGTGCGTGTCGAAGCTCTGAAATCGCTGGCTCAGTTCGACGACGCCGGCGTCGCCGGTGCCATCGAGCTCGCCCTGGCTGACAGTGATGAGAGCATTCGCCGCGAGGCGACGCGGTTGCAGGCGCAACTCAAACCTTTCGATGCTGCCGGTCCGTTGGCGAAGACGCTTGAAACCGGAACCGTTGGTGAAAAACAGGCGGCCTTCGCAACACTCGGCACGTTGCAGGACGCGGGAGCGGATCAGATCCTCGCGCAATGGCTCGACAAACTGATCGCCGGGAAGGTGTCGAAGGAGATTCAACTCGATCTCATCGAAGCGGCGGGCAAACGCCCGGCTGAAGCGGTGAAGCAAAAACTGGCGAA
>DATEKZ010000168.1:0-2216 GCA_035277185.1 Verrucomicrobiia bacterium | reverse complement strand
CTCCCAGTCCTGAACTGGAAGCGTTGCAGAATGCGGTCCGGAACAACGCCCCTTCCGACCAGATCAAGGCCGCTCTGGAGAAGTATCGCGCGGCCCGCAAGGCTAAAGAGGCCGCTCTGGAAAAAGCCCAGGCAGACCTTCAAAAAATTCTCTCCGTCAAACAGGAAGCAGTCGCCGTTACCAACGGCTTGTTGAACTAGCACAGCGCAAAAGAGCAGCGGCGGTCTTTGATCGCCGCTGCTCAACCGAGCATGAGCCCAGTCGTTTCCCAGGATTCAGGGTTGAAGCCGTTGCTGGATAGAATGGTCGCGGCCAGGCAGCTTTCTGCCAGTGACGCCGAAATCCTGATCAGCCGGAAATCCGGCGCCGCGATCCAGACCGAAGAGGACGCCCTGCGCTGGCTGGCGGATGAATACGGCCTCGCTTATACGACTCTTGAGGACGTTGAGCCGGATCGCCAGCTCCTCTCCCTGTTTCCCGCGCGCATTCTTTTGAAGGAAGAATTGCTCCCTCTCAAACGGCTCAACGGCGCGGTTGAAATCGCCACCAGCCGCCTGTTCGCGACGCAGGCGCTGGACGCGCTGAAAAGCATGACGGGTTTGAAACTGAAGCCCGTTCTGGCTCCCAGCCAGGCGATTCAGCGGGAGATGAAAAAGCACCTCGGCGTCGGCGCCGACACCATCGGAACGCTCGGCGAGGAAAAAGGTTTTGAAGTCGTTGACGACAATGCCGAAGACACCAACATTGACGAGGCGGCGGAAGATGAAGCCTCCATCATTCGCTTCGTCAACCAGGTGTTAAAGGACGCGATCGAACTGCGCGCCTCGGACATTCACCTGGAACCTTTCGAAGATGAGTTTCGCATCCGTTACCGCATCGACGGCGTGCTGCAGGACGTTTCCGTGCCCGCTCAACTCAAGCGTTTTCAGCCGGCCATCGTTTCGCGCGTCAAGATTTTAAGCCATCTCAACATCGCCGAGAAACGCCTGCCGCAGGACGGCCGCATCAAAATCCGTCTCGACGATGCGGAGGTGGACATCCGCGTCTCCGTCATTCCGATGCTCCATGGCGAAGCGGTGGTCATGCGTCTGCTGCGTCAGAACGCCACCTTGCGCGGCATGGGGGAGCTCGACATGAATGAGCGCGAGCTGAACTGCTTCCAGCGCGTGCTCGAATTGCCCCACGGCATCATCCTCGTCACGGGCCCGACCGGCAGCGGCAAGACTTCCACGCTCTACACCGCGCTGCACACGATCAACGATTCCGTCCGCAAGATTATCACGATCGAAGATCCGGTGGAGTACCAGCTCAAAGGCGTCAACCAGATTCAGGTTTCCGAAAAGGCCGGCCTGACGTTTGCGCGCGGGCTGCGCTCGATTTTGCGCCACGATCCCGACGTGGTTCTCATCGGGGAAATCCGCGACCAGGAGACGGCGCAAATTGCCGTGCAGGCATCGCTCACCGGCCATCTGGTTTTCTCGACGCTCCACACCAACGACGCGCCCGGCGCCGTTACGCGCCTCGTGGACATGGGCGTTGAGCCGTATCTGGTCGCCTCCTCGCTCGAAGCCGTGCTCGCCCAGCGCCTCGTGCGCGTGCTTTGCAGGCACTGCAAGCAGCCGGACGATTCACCGACGGCCAGGGCGCTCAAGGCGCAACTCGGCATTCCCGAGAACACCGTGATTTACCGGTCGGTCGGCTGCCGCGAATGCCGCAACACCGGTTTCTTCGGGCGTCACGCCATCTTCGAGTGGATGGACAGCGATCAGGAAATCCGCCAGTTGGTGCTGAAGAACTCTTCGACCGACCAGATTCGTGACGCCGCCCGCAAAGCCGGAATGAAAACGCTCGCCGAAGACGGCTGGCGGCTCGTGCGCCTGGGCTTCACGACCGTCGAAGAAGTCCTGAGCGTCACGACCGCCAAGGAGGTGGCACGCACGACGAAAAACGAAACGCTGGACGCGACCACTGAAGTGCAGACTCCGGCCCTATTGGCGGCCGGCCGTTCCTGACCCACCGAGCTATGCCGCTATTCCAATACCGGGCGCTCCAGGCCAACGGTTCCATCGCGGAAGGCCAGCTCGAAGCTTCCGGACGGCCCGAGGCATTTCGTCAGATGGAGGGGCTCGGTTTGCGACCGGTCAGCCTCGCCGAAAAATCGGGTGCCAGTCCCAGGAATGGTTATGGCGCAGCCGCGGCGCCCCCGGCGCTTGGGG
>DATEKZ010000167.1:0-5835 GCA_035277185.1 Verrucomicrobiia bacterium | reverse complement strand
TCGATCATCTCCACCGGCACGGGCTGATCCATCGTGACGTCAAGCCTTCCAATATCATTTTCGTAAACGGGCAGCCGAAACTGGCGGACATCGGGCTGGTTTCCAGTGTGGATGCGACGCGGTCTTTTGTGGGCACGGAAGGTTACGTGCCCCGGGAAGGACCGGGATCGCCCGCCGCCGATCTGTACGGCTTGGGCAAGGTGTTGTACGAAATCACCATCGGCCGACCGCGCCAGGACTTTCCGCTGTTGCCGGAGGACATCGAATCGCTCGACGATCGAGCGGCCTTGCTGGAGTTGAACGAAGTGGTGGTCAGGGCGTGCGCGGAAGACGCGGCCGACCGTTATCCGTCAGCCGCCGACATGCGAGCCGAGCTGCTGTTGCTTCAGGCCGGCAAATCGGTGAGGCGTCTGCACGCGGCGGAACGTCGTCTGGCTCGCCTGGTGCCGGCCGTCGCCGGTGTGTGTCTGCTGGCGGGCATCGCATTGTTCGTTCAACACCTCCAAACGCGGGCCGCGCGCGAACGCGCCCGCGTCGCGCAGGAATTCCGCGAGCGGGCCGAGGCTCACGAACTGGCCACGCGCCAATTGCTCTACGCCGCGGATATGAACCTCGTGCATCAGGCCCATGCGGCGGGAGACCTTGGCCTCGCCAAGAGCCTGTTGTCCGGCCATCTTCCAACGCCCGGACAGACCGACCTTCGCGGATTCGAGTGGCATTACTTTCAGGCGCGATGTGAAGGCGAGCAGACCCACACGTTCAGCGGCTTCTCGAATGCCGTTAAGGCCCTCGCAATCTCGGCGGACGGCACAAAGATCGCAGCCGGCTCTTACGATCATCAAATAAGAATCTGGAATCTTTCCACATGGGCCCTGCTGACCTCCTTCGACGGAGGAGGAATGATTGAGGACATTGGGTTCTCTCCGGACGGGAATTACCTGGCCTATTGCGGTGGGGTCGGTTCCTTGAAGTTTCGGGAACTCGAAACCGGACGGACATTTGCGATCGCGGAGGCGGATGTTGACCGCATGGCGATTTCTCCCACGAACAGACTGGTGGCCCTCGCGCGAGGCGAAGTTGGCTCCAGCGGAGTCGTCGTGGCCGGAACGAACGGCGCCACCGTGGAAGTCTGGGATTACGGGGCCAAACAAAGAATTCTGACGTTTGCCGAACCGTCGAACTACCTGCGCTTTTCGGCGGATGGCCGGAGGTTCGCCGCGGTGGGCGTGGACGGCCGCGTAAGGGTTTGGGACATCGACCGCAAGGTTTTGGCAGGCACCTTCGGCACGGTGTCAATTCGGTCGCCGGTGTCGTTTTCGCCCGATGGGAACCGCATTGCGGTCGGCGACGACGCGGGACACGTGCGAATCTGGGAGATTGGCAACGGCCGGTTGCTGCGTCAGGTGCGCGCGCACGAAAGCACGATCTGGGACATCGCCTACTCTCCGAAAGCGGATGTCCTGGTTACGGCCAGCACCGACCAAACGGTGCGCCTGTGGGACGCTGAATCCCTGGCGGAACGGAATGTCCTTCGCGGGCACGCGGGCGAGGCGTGGAGAGTCGCCTTTTCGTCCGACAACGCTCTGCTCGCCAGCAGCGGCAAAGACGCAACCGTCAGAATCTGGCGTCTGAACGAACCGCGTGACGCCAATGTGTTTACCCGCCGGGTGGATTTTTGGGACTGGCCTGTATTTTCCGATGGCGGCGAGCTGCTGGCGGTGGGAGAAGCATCTCGAGTCACTGTGCGGCGGGTGGACGACGGCAGTGCTCTGGCGACGCTGACCGCCGCCGTCCGTCCGGTCGGGTTTCTCCATGGCCACCGGGAGCTGATGACACTCGGAACGAAGGGCGAGCTTCAGTTTTGGAACTGGCACGCGGAAACCAACCGCCCGAGCCGGATGGTCGCTGCGGGTTTGACCAACGTCCGCGCTCACGCCATTTTTGCCGGCTCGAACCTGCTCGCCTTCGGAAATCGTGACGGCAACATTCGTCTCTGGGATTTTGAACGATCGACTCAACTTGCGTCCTGGAAGGCGCACCCGGGTCCGATCACCAGCCTCGCCCTTTCGCCTGGCGGCCACGTGCTGGCCAGCAGCAGCGAGCAAGATGGGGACTCCGTAAAGCTCTGGAGTATTCCGGGCGGAGATTTGAAAGCCGAGCTCACGGGCCACAAACTGCGTATCTACAACGTTGCCTTTTCACCAAAAGGAAACCTCCTGGCCGGCGCTTCGGTCGATGACACCTGTCGCCTTTGGGATCCGACCAGCGGCAAACAAATCGCCGTATTGAGCGGGCACAAAGGCGGGGCGTTCCACGCCGCCTTTTCCGCCGAAGGCAGGACGCTGGTCGTCGCCACGGGTGACAATCGAGTGAAGCTCTGGAACGTGGCCACGTTCCGCGACATGGGAACGATCGAGGTGGAACCCATGGCGGTCTTTTATGTGGGTTTCGTCCCCGGGAAGGCCGCCGTTGCGACCGTGAGCTTTGACGCGACGCGGACGAATTGCTCGCTCCGCCTGCTCCGTGCGTCACCGGCTCGATCGGCCCCTGCCCGGGCCGCGTCACAGGAGTGACAATCAGTCCAGTTTCGATTCCAGGTATTGGACTTCCTTCCGCACCTGCTTGGTGAGCCGATGATAGATGAGGTACACCTGCACCACGGTTATTCCCATCTCCTTGGCCACTTTGGTTGCGGACCATTTACGCACTGCATAGAGGTCGAACACCTGATAATGCTTCGGGTTGACCCGCCGTCCGGCCCGCGCAATGGCGGTTTCGAGAATGTTTTTGCGCCACTCCGCATCCCAGAGCGCATCCTGGCTGGAGTCAGCCGGAATCTTTTCGATCGTGGGAGTTTCCTCCGGGACACAGGGCGCCGTCGATCGACGGGTGGATTGGGGCGGCCGTTTGCGAAACTGATCGGCGATGCGCCAGCGCGTCAGCTTCAGCAACCAGGCCTTGAACGTGCCCCGCTCCGGGTTCGACTCGAATTGATGGATTGTCTTGGCGACGCACAAGAGCGTTTCCTGCTCCACCTCTTTGGCCTCCGCCTCGGTGAGACCGGACTGAATCGCAAATCCCCGGATCAGCCGGGAGTAGGTGCGGGCGAAATCCTCCCAACTGGCCTGGTCGTCCCAATTCTTCAATCGACCGAGCAGGCTGGCTCGCGTGGGGATGGAATCATCACTCAACTCACCCATGGCAGCACGGCCGGTCATGCCACACAAAACGGCTTCCGCGCGAGCAATCTTTCAAGAATCTGAATCTTTCCGCGACGCCAACCTGCGGAAGTCGATGCCGGCCTTCAACGGTGCGGGTTCTGAATCGGATGGTTCGGTACGAAGTGCGCGGGAGCGCGGGTTTCCAAACCCGCTTGCCGTTTCGGCCGTTCCGACGCGCTGCCAACGTGGAATCCGGCGATACGGCGGATTTGGAAACCTGCGCTCCACAGGTTTGGTTTGTTCGAGCAGGTGCGAAACGCGCAGGTCAGGGCTTCCTCAAGCGATAAAACTTCGCTGACCCTGAAGGTGCGATGGGCACTGTCGGATTGCCGCCAGGTCCGGCAGACCAGGAGGGTGCGGAAAGGCTGTCGGTCTGTTCCAGCGCGAACCCGGGCGTCCCGGGAGACCAGGAAATGATGACATTGACCCCGGACAGTTGGATGAACAACGTGGGCGCCTCGCCCGTGGAAGGTACGACAAGCCCGGGCCAGAAACCGCCCTGAAGTGTATAGGTGCCGCCGCTCAAGGTGCCGGCATCGGGTTGGCCGATGGTGCCGCTGAGGGTATAAGTGCCGCCGCTGCTCGTGCCGCCTCCGCCGTCAATGGTGTGCCAGTCAATGGCATATTGGGCGCGGGCAGCGCCGGTAAGAATCACGAGTGTTACGAGAGCCTGTAAAAATGTTTTCATAGGTCTGCCTCGGTTCGATCTCTCAACGTGACCTGCCTGTTCCATTCGCTGTCATATCGACCACAAGCTTTTCCAAGGCTGCGAGGCGATTCTCCAACGAGACGTTCTGTTTTTCAAGGGCGGAAATACGGGCGTCCTTCTCCTTAACGACGTCGTTCAACCCCTGAATCGCCGCCAGTGCCACGCCATCAGCGTCCACAGTGGTGATACCGGTGTCGGTTTCTCCGACGTCAAAGGCCGCCTTGAAGTCCTGGGCCATCGGGCCGATGTGCCGCACACCATTCGTCTGGCTCCTGTAGTTCCAGGTGCTCACCGGGAGGACGGCCACTTTGTCCAGGACGACGCGTGCATTCACCGGTTCAATATTTTCCTTGGCGTTACGGTCGCTGATCGAAGTCCAACTGCCGCCATTGGGCGCCAGATAAACTCCCAGGGTCGCACCGCCGTTTGAAAAAAGCCGATACCCGCCGCCGGCGCGCATGGTGACGGAGTTGCTGTTGGTTGAGGCCACGTCCGCGCTGGTCGCATCACCCCAGACAAACGCCCCATCATGATTGGCTTTGGCGCGCCTCCCGCCGGCAAAGCTGTAGTCGCCGCCCGCCGCGTTTTCGGAGCCGCCCGGAATGGTCGCTTGCCATGCGTTAGAACGAATGGTGTTGCCAAATCCGCCGCCGATCGCGCCCCACCACGCGTTGGATTCGATGGCGTTGGCGTCGCCGCCCGCGATGGTCGAGCGCGCCGAAGCGACACCGATGTCGTTCTGCCAGCCGCCCCCGATCGTAGCGTAGGCGGCATCAGCCCAAATGGTATTCTGGTAACCGCCCGCGATGGTTGAACGAACGGCGTTGGTCTGGATCACGTTTTGTTGGCCGCCGCTGAGAGTCGCATCGCTCGCCCCGGTTTGAATCGTGTTCCGGTAGCCGCCACCGATACTGGAAGCGAATGCGTTGGTTTGTACAAGGTTGAACTGTCCACCGGCGACCACTGCGTTCAGAGCGCCTCTCTCAATCGTGTTGTCCACACCCCCGGCAATTGCGGCGTTATAGGCGCCCAGAATCCGGTTGCGACTTCCCCCACCAATACTGGAACCGTCGGAGAGCACCTGGATCGTGTTGCCGGCGCCACCGGCGATGGTCCCCAGGGGCGCAGCGACGCTGTTGGTGTAAGCAGTCCCGTTGTAATTTCCGGCCCCGCCGCCACTGATGGTCGCGCCGTGCACGCCGGGAGCGACAAAATTGACTGCCGAACCGTTGACGATGTTGACCATGTTCGATTGGACCGCGTCATCGTTGGTCGGTTCCAAACGCAAGGCGCGCCGGCCATTCACGCGGAATTCCAGAGGCTGGTTGTCCATTGTGCCGAGAAAATCAGCGCCCGGTGTGGTAGCGGCGTTGCCGCCCAACATCCACACCTGAGTTGTGCGCGCCACGTTGGCCGCCAGCCGTGCGTCCGGCACAATACCGCCGGCCAACTCAGAAGCATTCAAACCCGTCAATCCCGCCCCGCTGCCGTTGAAACTGTTGCCGGCATTGTTGAACGTTACCGCATAACCATATGTTCCGGACACGTTGGCGGAACCGATCGTTCCACTCAATTGTGCCGCCGATACCGTGCCGATTACATTGCCCGAGGTAAGGGCGTAGGGCGTAGGCGTGAGCGACTGGCGCGGATTCAATGGAACAAACGCTCCGCCACCGTTCGTGCGCACGGCAATCTCCAACCAATAAGCGGTGCCGTCGAAAATACCGGCGCCGAAATCCAGCCCGACAGTGAACAAGCCGCTGCTTACCGCCGTGGGTGAGTTGGTGCGGACCGGTCCAATCGGGCTGCCGCCCGCGTCGGCGTTATGGAGAGTGAAGCGCAGATCGTAAGTGCCGTTGGCGGCATTGCCGCCGTCGTTCAGACGCCCCTGATAAGTAAACGCCG
>DATEKZ010000166.1:0-2986 GCA_035277185.1 Verrucomicrobiia bacterium | reverse complement strand
TGCCGGCCAGACTGCAGCGAAGCGCTCTCCGCCGGCAGGATGCCGACGGCACGTTGCCAGGGAAGCACAAAGGTGCCAGTACCTATGCGGAACTGATCCCGGCGCAACCCTGGCCCTATCGGATTCTCGTGGATATAGGCTCGGAATTTTTCGTGTTGAGCTTCGCTCCGAACGAGGTGATCGAAATACTCATCACGCCAGAAAATGCCCGACGTGCCCAAACGAGCATTGGCCCGTTTTGCGGTGAACGACTTCCACGAGTGCATGATCGTTGAGAGTTCCGCGTCGCCAGCGGGTTGGACGAGAACGTGGACGTGGTTGGGCATGACAACGAAATCGCCCAGGCGATAGCGTGAACCATCGAAGTGCCGCAATGCTGCTTCCACTCGTTCGCCGACTTCAGGCTTGGCCAGAGCACAAGAGCCGTAGCCAGCATCCAACAGCTGCTCCATACGCTCGGTAAAACGTTGGTGATACTCCGCCCAGTCCGCGTCGGTCCAGGGCTTGGGGTGATGAGATTCCCAGATGCGCTTCTCCTCACGCCAGGCCGAAAGATCACCCTGGGCCACTGAATCGTTGAGGCGAAAAGTAACGAAGTAGAGCTTACTTTGTTGCCGCCAGTGCGGAAGCCACCCGGAATACTTGTGGACCTCTGCGTCTTTGTTGAAAAACGGCGATGTAAACGTGCTGCCGACATCTTGTCGGCAGGGATCCGCGTTCGCCGCTCCTCCCTCTTGTCGGCGCGACGGCGGCGGCGCGCTCTCCGCCGGCAGGATGCCGGCAGCACGTTGATCCAGCGCCGCTTTGATCTTCTTCAGCGCCGCCGCCTGCTCTTCGTTCAGTGGCAACGGCTGCGTCGGGAGAATATGTTCGTGCGCATACGGGTCGCGCTCGGAAATCCTGGGACCGATGTGTACCAGGCCCTTGTCCTCCAGCCGTCGAACGGTTTCGGCCGTGGTATCCGCTAGTTCCAGCAGCTCCCGCAAGGGCAGCTCGCGCCATTCCTCGATAATGTTCCAGACTTCCTCCTGCCGCTTCGTCAGTTTCGGCGGATCGCCGTTCACCGGCAGCGCGCGCGCAAACAGTCGCTCGCGCCATCCCGCATCCTCCTTGCGCACGGCTTCGGGCAGGACGCTCTTGAGCGCAATTTCAATCGGACAACAGTAATAGTCGGCGATCCAACGCGCCAGTTTCAGGATGCCGGGCGTCACCAGTGCCTGTGCTCCCACCGTCTTCAGGATCGGGCGCAGATGGGTGTGCGGCGATTGCTCGATGAGCGCCGTCACGCAGCCCATCACCTGGCGCGGGCCGAAAGGGACCTTGACGCGAGTGCCGACCTCGACCTGTCCCTCCAGCTCGGAAGGGATCAGGTAATCGAACTCCTTGCGGAGCGCGAGTTCAAGCGTGACGCGGGCGATCATTATCGAAGGTTGAGGGTTGGGAGTTGAAGGTTGGGAGTCAAGCAAAGTGCGGCGGGCATCTCGCGCGTGGCGACACTCGACGGCGGGCCTTGGTCCGCATACAACAACGCGGTGCGACGTCACTGGCCCTGGCTTGTTCCGGCACTCCTGATTCTTTCGGGAATCATTGGTTATTGGGGCTATCGACAGTGGCGCGACCACCGGTTTGATGCGCTGATTCTGGCGGCCTCGGAGCGTTATGGCGTCGAGCCGGCGCTGGTGAAGGCGGTCGTCTGGCGGGAAAGCCGGTTCAATCCGCGGGCGCGCGGAAAGGCCGGCGAGTTTGGGTTGATGCAAATCCGGGAAGCCGCCTCGAGAGAGTGGGCCCAGGCCGAGCGGCTGAAATCGTTCGCGCCGGAGCATCTCCTCGATCCGGCCACCAACACCCTCGCCGGTACTTGGTATCTTCGGAAGTTGCTGGCACGCTACCAGAAGACCGACAGTCCCATCCCTTACGCCCTGGCCGATTACAACGCCGGCCGCTCGAACGTGCTTCGTTGGAACAAAGGGGCCGCCGAAACCAACGCCGTGGCGTTCGTCGGACAAATCGATTTTCCCGGCACGCGGAAATATGTGCGGTCCGTGATTGGACGGTATCGCGAGTATCGGACAAGGTTTCCGAAAACGCTGTAGCCGGGAAGAGTCGATCCGGCGAACTCGCAAGACTCCATCACTCCATTTCAATCCCGGGTGATCGATTTCATCGACTGCTCCAGCTTTTGGCGCAGCGTCTCGCGTTCGGCATCGGTTGCTTCCCTTGGCACCCGCACGACTTCGCCGATGTGGATGTCGCATCGCGAGAAAGGCAGCGGCACCTGGAAACGGTCCCAGCTCTTGAGCTGTATCTTCCAGCCCAGGTGATAGGAAGCCGACACGATCGGCAGGCCGGTCAATTGCGCCAGGGCCATCACTCCGTCCTGCACGACATAACACGGTCCGCGCGGACCGTCGGGTGTGATGGCGAGGTCATATCCGCGCTCGCCCCACGTCACCAGCTCGCGCAACGCCTGGGGGCCGCGCCGGCTGGTCGAGCCGCGCACCGGTTCGACATCAAACAACTCCAAAATGCGCGCCAGCAACCCGCCGTCCCTGCTGGCGCTCACCATCGCCGCCAGGCGACGCGTGGGTTGGCGCTTTTGAACGTAGTTGCGATACAGCGTCAGCGAAAGCGACAGGCGATTATGCCAGATGGCAAAAATGAGCGTTTCTTTGGGTGTATCCAGAAGCAGGCCGGATCGATCGTTCAGCCTGAATCGCAGAGTCGCGGCGACGGACCGGATCAGCCCGTAAATCAACCGGGCTGCCAGACGTTGGTGCCACCGCGCCCGGTGCGCGACAACCGTAGCGTGCGGATGACGCTCCCGGAGTTTGGTGGGTGAGTCGGCCGCATCCATCAGGCGCCTTTCTTCAAACAGGCCCGTACAAGGTCCTCCACGGTCGCCTTTTGACCGAACACCGCGACCACGCCGCGCACGGCCTCGTGAGCGTCCATCTGTTTGAATCCAAGCGCCATCAACGCCAGCACG
>DATEKZ010000165.1:0-2996 GCA_035277185.1 Verrucomicrobiia bacterium | reverse complement strand
TAGGGCACCCCGATCTCGCCGGCAAGCGTCAAACTCAGACCATTCGGCGAGAAGGCGACCGACGCAGAAGTGAGAGTGGGCGCAATCGGGTCGCGGCCGATGTAATAGGTTTCCGTGCCGCCCAACGACCGCGTCTCGTAGCCGTTCTCGGTGATTTCCATTTCCTCGACGCTGATGGGCCAGCGATACTGCCCGGCCTGCTCCGGTTGTACCACGAAGGTGAATTCAGCCAGGGCTCCGTTGTTCGTGGACCAGACGGTGGGCGTGCTGATACCTACTGACACGCGACCGTCCTGTATGGTGTAGTTATTCTGCGCGGGCGTGACGTTCCACACCGTGAACGCGCTGGCCGGAACCAGAGGGCCTGTCTTCTGGGACTGCGCGTTGACCAGTCGCAGCGCATTGGTCGGGAATTCCAGCGCGAACGACGCGCCGGCCAGCGTGGAGCTGATCCCCTTCAGCCGCACCTGCGCCGTGACCAGTTCGCCCGGTTGAGCCCGCGTCTTGTCCAATGCAATTTCGATGTTGTCCGAGACGGGCCCCGCCTTTCGCAATCCGTTGCGCGAACCGCCGACGAGCGCGGGTCCGGGACCACCGCCCGGCGAAGGCTGCGGGTCCAGGTCGGCCACGACCCGCAACACCTTGACGGCATCGCCGGAGTCCAGGTTCGTGTTCGCGTTCAGATCGTTCCCCGTGATGTCCCAGGAACGCACCGGGTCCAGCCGGATCAGCAATCGCTGGATGATCGTGGCGTCGCCCACGTCCAGGCGATCGTTCGCGTTGTTGTCACCGATGATCCGGCGCACCAGGATTCGCGCGCTGCCTCCCTGGGCGAGATTGCCATTACGGATCGAATCCCCTGTCGGCGAAGAGACATCAACCAGTTCCAGTCCAAGCTCGGTTGTCAGGTCAGATGGAACGCTGCGCGTCCGGAAACTGACCGTGGCCACGCGTTGGGTTCCGTCCGGAATGGCCGTCGCCGGCAAGGCAAAGGTCGCCCGGATTTGGCCCGGCGTGTCGTAGTTGACCTGATCCAGAGCGGATCCGACGACCGAAGACCATTCGAGTTTGGGTTCCTTCAAGTACTGGGAATTGTAGCGGAGGACGAAATTCATCCCGCCCACGTCGCCCGGGCTGATAAGTTTCAGGTCCAAATGAATCTTCTCGCCCTCCTGCCGCGGTTCCGGATTCACCACGAACAGGGTCCTGGCCGGGACCTCGCGGAAACCCGCCGTGACCGTTTTGTTGCCATTCATGGTGATGGTGATCGGGTTGGTGGTGCCGCTGGCATCTCCGCTCCAGCCATTGAATGCAAAGCCCGCATTCGGCACCGCGGTCAGCGTAACACTCGTTCCGTTCGGATATTTCGAGAGCTCAGGATTTCGCGTGACCGATCCGCCGGCGCCCGCGTTCACCGCCAACGTCCAGCCCACGGGGATTTCGCGCGGAGGCACTTCCTGCCCCGGATGATTGAACAACAGATCAACGTCGCCTGATGTGAGGGCGTAGTTGTAAATCTGCACGTCGTCGATCAGGCCGTTGAACGAACTTCCCGCGTTCCCGTTTTCAAAAACGCCGCCGACCAGGAACGGCGCCGGGTTTGCCGCGATCGGAATGCTCGCGTTGGACGCCTCCACTGGAACACCGTCCACGTAGATCGACTTGTTAGCGCCGGCCACATAGGTGACCACGATCTGATGCCAGCCACCGTCGGCTACGGTGGAGGTCGAAATCACTTCCTGGCCGGGGAAAGCGGAGTCGGAGAACCAGGCTTTGCCCGGCAGGCCGTAAGTCGCGCTCGGATTAAAGGCGAACATGTAACCGTTGGCGAATCCGCCGACGTGCTTCGAGAGAATGACCATCCGATTGGCTGTGTTTTCCGGAGACGTCTTCACCCACGAAACAACCGAAAAGTCGCCCTCTGTCAATCCGAGCACGTTGCCTGCGTTGACAAAGCCATTGGAAACAATATTGAGACTGATCGCTCCGCCGGAAATCCCGCCCGGCACAAACGACGCGCCCGACGGAGTGAGCGTGCCGTCGAACGGCCCGGCGCTGTCTTCCGCGATGTTGCCGCTCGTTTCGTCGAATTTCCAATGCGCGATGGCCCGGCCGTTCGGCGGTGGTGGCGGCAGAGAACACTTGCCGGACGCACCGGCGCTATAGATCGACTGTACTTCAGCGGCTGCAAGCGCGCGGTTGTAAATGCTTAGCTCGTCAATCAATCCCAGGAAACTCGCCGCGAATCCGTCGTTCACCGCGCCGATCCGCAAGTCCGTGTAGAACTCAAACGTCGTGTTGTAAGTCTGCTCGGGCTCCGCCACGCCATCGATGTAGAACACCACCTTATTACCGGCCTTCGTCACCGCCAGATGATGCCAGTCGGTGTCGGTGATGAGATGGGCCGAACTCACGTGATCCACACCGTGTTTGGAAAGGAACAGTTTCCCATCCGACCAGAACCCAAAGACATAACCACTGACTCCGTAGCCGACGATCTCACCAAAAATTCCGGTCCCTGTGATCTGCGTGGCACTCGACCGCTTCACCCAACCTTCGATCGTGAGCGTCTGAAGTTGGAGGTTCGTCGGATTCCCGATGTGGATTCCATCGCCATTCCCATCGAAACTGAAGGCCAGACCGACCTTGCCCGACGCCACGCTCGCGTTTCCACCAAACGTCCCATTGTTTCCGCTGACACTGTCAACCGCGTTGCTCTCCGCCTGCCACCAACTCACCAGACCGGAGGGAGCAGTGACGCAGTCAGGGTTTGGCGTCACGCCCTTCTTGATGATCTGCATTCCGTTGAGCGAGGCCTGGGGAGATGCATCCGGCAAAACCGTGATCGTCACAGTGCTCCCGCCTACTCCAACATCCCGAAATACCACATATTGCCGTCCTTCCTCCCAAACCGGCGAACTCCAGCTCGAGTTGGTCGTCGTAACCAGCGGCCCGTAACTGTTGGTTCCCGATGCCACCTCGAAGGCACTGTTCTG
>DATEKZ010000164.1:0-3087 GCA_035277185.1 Verrucomicrobiia bacterium | reverse complement strand
TAGAGGGCGGTCCCGCGACTGCGGGACCGCCCGTAACCGGCGGCGAAGTTTTTGGGCGCGCTCCGAGTTCCAACGTGAGTCCGCCGGGCGAGACGCCACGGTCCCGCAGGCGCGGGAGCACGCGGGACGCCTGCCGCCACGCGCAGTCGGACGACCGTCAACTCGGAGATGCACGCCTGGCGGACGCCGCAGTTTGGAACCGCATTGACAGGATAATCGTCGCGGCTCACGATGACATGGTTCCTCTATGAAAATCCATTCATCGAAAACTGCTTCCCTGCTCGCGGCCGTCGCGGCGGCCGCATTCCTGCCGGGTTTTCCGGTTTGCGTTTCAGGCGCCGAATCGACGAACACACAACAGCGGACGACGAACACCACGCGCCGCGCCCAGTCGCGTTTTCCAAAACCGGACGTGAAATATCAACACGGCCCGGACTCGCAGCGGAAGGAGAGTGTTCCGCGCGGGAAGGTCACCGACCATCAATGGAAGGCGAGCAAGGTGTTCACCAATACCATCCGTCACTGGTCCATTTACGTCCCGGCGCAATACGATCCGGCCAAACCGGCGGCGCTCATGGTCTTTCAGGACGGCCACACCTATTTGAAGGAGGACGGGGATTTTCGCGCGCCCATCGTCTTCGACAATCTCATCGCCGCGAAAGAAATGCCGGTGACCATCGGCGTGTTCATCGATCCAGGATTCAAGCGCGCCGAATTCCCGCCAAGTGAGCGCGGCTGGCGGCCCGAGCCGGAAAACCGCAGCTTCGAGTATGACACGCTCAGCCCGGCCTACTCGGAGTTTTTGCTCTCCGAAATTCTGCCGGAAGTGCGCAAGCAGTACAAGATCACCGACGACCCCGAAGGCCATGCGATTTGTGGCATCAGCAGCGGCGGCATCTGCGCCTGGACCGTGGCGTGGGAACGGCCCGATCAATTCCGCAAAGTCGTCAGCCACGTCGGCAGCTTCACGAATATCCGCGGCGGCAACAAATATCCGGAAACCATCCGTGCCGCCGAGCCAAAGCCGATCCGGGTCTTCGTGCAGGACGGTGCCAATGACAACCGCAGCCGGCGGCTGGGTTGGAACTGGGTGATCGGCAATCTCAACCTCGTGTCTGTGCTGGAAGAGAAGGATTACGACTACAAATACGTCTTTGGCGAAGGCGGTCACAACGGCAACCACGGCGGAGCGATTTTTCCCGACACCATGCGCTGGTTGTGGCGCGATTATCCGAAGTGAGTGAGTCGATTTAACGCGCCGCTGGGCGCACGCGTGATGAAGGACCGGGAAGATCGGTGTCGGATTCCCTCGCACCCACCGGGGGTCAAGGGAGGGGGCACCGAACCGCTCGCGGATTCGCGGTGGGCCAGGGTACTGCAGTGGGCCGCAATTGGATTGGTTGCCGCATCTATTTGGCAAACCACGGGACAGGAAATCTCCTGGTCTGTTCCTGAAGATGGCGGAACGCCCCGTGACGCGGGCCGGATCGAGCGAGTCGGACCCCGAGAGTTTCGCATTCGCGCATCGTTCGAGGAAGGCGGTCCCAGTTCGTTGCGTCACGCGATATCGCGTGTGGATGTCGTCTGCCGCAACGCCGGCGCGCAGGCGGCCAGCGTCACGTTGCACTTGGATTTGTCAGGCGACGGTCAACGCACGGATTACGACACCAGACCCGAATCAGGCATGCGGCTGCGGGATTTCGTTTTCATTCAACCACCGGGCCAGCCCTGGCAGCAGGTGGATGGAAAGACGACGGGATGGGTCGCCACGGTAAGCTTCACGGCCAGGCCGGGCGAAACGAAGGTTGGACTCAGTCCATGGTACACTTACGGCGACTTCCTGCGCTTCATCAATGCATTGCCGGATCATCCGCACATCGAGAAGAAACTCCTCGGCAAAAGCGATGGCGGGCGGGAACACTGGGAACTGGCTGTCACCGACCCGGCCGTGGGCGCAGAGAAAAAGCAGAAAATATTCTGGCACGCTCGCGAGCATGCGTACGAGACGTGGTCGTCGCTTGCGATGGAAGCTCTGGTGGAGTTTCTGCTGTCAGACGAAGCTGCGGAGTTCCGGCGGCGCTACGTTTTCATTCTCCATCCGATGACGAACGTGGACGGTGTGGCACAGGGATTCGAGTATCGCGGCGGCTACGATTTTCCGCAGCCGCAGGGCACGGCCACTGCCCGCATCACGTTTGAGACGATGGACCGGTTGCGTCCCGATTTCGCCGTGGCGTGGCACAACTGGGTTGCGCCTCGCGATCGGAACGTTGTGTTCTACACGGACGGCGAGGACGGCAAGGCAACGCCGCGTGCATGGCTCCGTTTCACGCAGTTGTTTCCATCGCTGCGCGCCGCAGGGCATCGTTGGAAGGATGAAACCACTCCGCTGCGATACAACTGGCAGGGCCGATATCCCTTGTCCGAGGCCAACGTCCATCAATACGCGATGAAGAAATACGGAACGCCGGTCTGGGGCTGGGAGATGCCGTGGTGGAATTATACGGTCGAGGACGCGCGCCGGGCCGGCCCCGCGTTTGCCCGTGCCCTTCTAACAACGCTCGACGAAGTGCGAACAGGCTCGGTCCCGCCGGCCACCGAGCAGCCGACCGTCGAAGTGCCTCGCTGGGAAATGCACGAATCCTCCGTCAAGGGAAAGGCACACGTGACGAATCAATTCCGCGATGCGGCGCTGGTGGGCGAGTTTGTTTCTCCTTCGAAGAGGACCAATGTCATCGACGGATTCTATGACGGCGACGACACCTGGCGCCTGCGTTTCTCGCCCGATGAAGAGGGCGAGTGGAGCTACTTGCTGCGCGGAGAAGGCGTCGAAGTGCTCCGGCGCGGGCGGCTGCGTTGCATTCCACCATTGCGGGACGGACATGGGTTTGTCCGCATCCATCCGGAGAATCCGTACGCGTTTGCCTACTCCGACGGAACGCCGTTCTTTCCGATGGGTGACACCTGCTACGGCCTCTACGACGACAGCCCCATCACGCCGGAGTTGCGCGCCGAATACGTCAAGACCCGGCGCGCGCAGCGATTCAACTTTGTGCGCATGAGCGTCGGCCACAGTGAATCGCGAGC
>DATEKZ010000163.1:0-2584 GCA_035277185.1 Verrucomicrobiia bacterium | reverse complement strand
CATCGCCGGCCGGCGGGAACGCGCGCTCGCGAGCCTGGGCGCCCGGACCTTTGGCGAGGTCGCCAAACTCCCTTCGACACTACTCAAGCAAAAGTTCGGCATCTGGGGCCAGCAACTCTGGCTCTTCTCCCACGGCCGCTGGAACGAACCGCTCATCCTGGCGGTCAAGGACCGCACCACGATTTCGAGCAGCACGACGCTGCCGCTCGACGAACCCGATTATGATGCGGCGCTCACCTTTACGCTCAGCGAAGCAACGCGGCTGGTCGGCCAGTTGCGCCGCGAACAACTCCAGTCGCGCGAGATGGCGCTGACGATCCGTTTCAACGATTTCAGCGAGGCGGGCAGTGGCTATCGTTTTCGCGAACCGCAGTTCCTCAACTCCATCGTCAACGGCGTGCTGACCGAATTGTTCCGGGACCTGATGGGCGACCAGATCAAGCCGGTGCGCCAGATCCGCATCAGCTTTTCAAACCTGTCACGCCTGGATACCCATCCGACCCTGTGGGGCAAGACGGACGCCGAACGCTGGGCGGCGCTCGACGACGCTGCGTTCAAACTGAACGAACAACTTCACAAGCCGGCGGTGATGACCGGTGCGCAGCTCGCGTTACGCCAGCTCGACGATGTCCACAGAAATCCCAAGGCGAAATGCCCGTTCGTCCCGCAACGCGAAATGGTCAAAAAGCTCTGGGGCACGGACGCCGATCCTTTGGCCCACAAGAGCAAATGGGAAGCGCGGCTGGCCAAGGTGAGCAAACACCACAAATCGAAGAGCTAAAGCGGATGTAATCAGTGGATTAACCACGGATCACACGGATCGACACGGATGAACAACAAAGACTGACGCGAATTGCGCTAATTTACCCGAATTGACGGAATGCCTCTTTCATTCGCGACAATTCGCGCAATTCGCGTTCAGCTCGGTCTCGTTCCTGTTTGATCTGCGTTGATCTGGGTCGATCTGCGGTTTCGGTTGAATGAGTGCGGGATCAGCCGCCCACAGACCTGTCACTGAGCCCTGGCCGGTTCATCGGGCGATGGTGGCAAGGCTGGCATTTTTGCAATTCCATTGATTTCGTCCCAGGTGAACGCGCGCCGCTCCAGCAGGCCCTGCCCCGCGCGATAGATCTCCAGCGCCACCTTTGGCTCGGACGCGGTCGTGTCCACATCGAAGACGCAGTAGAGTTTGCCTTCGTTGTAATGCAGGAACATCTCCGGCGTGTTCTTTGTCTTCGCGTTACTGCTGCCAATCGGGCCGGACGTGATTTCGATCCATTTCCCCTGAACCTGATAGCCTGCCGTGAAATGTCGGTCGCCGGAGAGGAAGATCACCCCCCGGATGCCGCGGCCCTCGATGAACTTCCAGATTTCCCTCCGTTCGCGGTCAAAACTCGTCCATGAATCTCCAGTCCCGTGCGTCTGCCACGAACTGCCGCTCGCGACGAATTTTATTTTTGCCTTCGACGCCGCCAACTCGCCCTTCAGCCATGCGAGCTGTTCGCGGCCAAGCATCGTCTTGGTCCCGTCGTCGGGTGCGGAATTGGTCGAGCGATGGTAACGGTTGTCCAACATGAAAAAATCCACGTCGCCGCGCGAGAATTTGAAATGAACGCCCGGATTGTTCGCCCGGCCATAGGCGGGGTTGGCCCAGAATTGCTGGAACGTCTGCAGGGAAATCTCTTTGCCCGTCGCCGAGCCGTCGCTGTCGTTTGGTCCGTAATCATGATCGTCCCAGATCGCATAAGTCGGAATGCGCTCGGTGAGCATGCGAAAGCCGGGTTGTCGGCGCTGGTCGTAGTAGGCCGGGCGTTGCTTCGCCCGATCGGTCGAATCGGCATAGTGGTTGTCGCCGAGCATCAACAACAGATCCACATTGGTGCGCGCCGCAAGGTCCGCATAGCCCGCCGCGGCGTCGTAACCGTTCCTGCCGGAGCAGGAGATGAAGGCAAACCGCAATCTCCCCGATGAACCTTCGGGTGGCGCGGTCACGAACGAAGGAAATGGAGGCAACATCGCCGGCTTGCCGTCGAGGAGAACTCTGTAAAAGTAGCGCGTGGACGGTTTGAGCCGGGTCGCGCGGACGTGTCCCATGAAATCGGAGGCCGCCGACAGCATCGAGCCTCTCTCTGTGCGTCCGCTGCCCGGATCGATTTGTTCGCTGACGCGCACCGACAGTCGCGCCTCGCCGGAGGCTTTCGCCCAGATGCGCGCTTCGGTGGAACTGACATGACCCAGCATCGGGCCGAGTTCGAGGTAGGCTTCCCCAAGGACGCCAGGCGGAGACAACAAAGACGCGACCAGGAGAAAGACGGGCGAAGAGCAGAGGTTTCTCATTGGCCGAATCATGCAGACCGACGCCGTCGCACGTCAACGGCGCTCTGGCCTTGTGCCCCGGACCGCGGCACTCCGGGCCGCAGCGGCGACGCACGGACGCTGGGCTTCAAGATTGGTGAGGCCGCTGTCTCGGACGGATTCTGCCGGAGCGCGCGACGTCCCGGCGCGCAGCACCTCCGCCTGCAACCGAAAGCCTGGAAAATTTCCGGAACCCTCTTATGGTCGAATACGCAGCGGACGGGGACGT
>DATEKZ010000162.1:0-5491 GCA_035277185.1 Verrucomicrobiia bacterium | reverse complement strand
CACATGACCTTGCTCCCATCCGGCGAGGTTCTGGGCTGGGACGATCACACGGAGAACCAGGGCATGTACCTTTGGAATCCTTCGACTGCTGCCTTCGTAACTTTTCCTCCGCATAGCGTGAACCTCTTCTGTTCAGGCCATACCGCATTACCGGACGGCAAAATCCTGATAACGGGGGGCATGGGAGTCACGTTCAACATAGGCATTCGAAATACGGGGCTCTATGATCCTCAGCTCAGGACCCTTTCTGCGACCGGTTCCATGCGCTACGCCCGGTATTACCCGACCGTCATCAGCCTTTCGGACGGTCGATGTCTGGTTCTGTCCGGGACAGACGGCTGCGGTACTTGCGTCCAGGAAATACCCGAGATTTTTAACCCGAGCACCGGCGCGTGGACCGAGTTGCCCGCGGCGGGTATCAACATTCCGTATTACCCCCATGTCTTTCTCCTCCCGAACGGCCGAATCCTGACCTGTGGCACTTCCGAGGCCTCGGTCCCCACGCGAGTGTTGGATCTCGCCACGCAGAGTTGGACAGTTCTCGATTCCAGTTCAGAGAGCGGTGGGAGCGCGGCAATGTTTCTCCCCGGCAGGATCCTTCGCTCTGGCCGGGCAAACCCCCCGGGTATTGATGAGGCAGCGTCGGCCGCCACCCAGGTAATGGACGCGACGGTCCCCTCGCCCGTCTGGCGAACGACAACGCCCATGGCCTTCCCGAGAACCCATCACAACCTGACGATCCTTCCCGATGGAACTGTCCTTGTGACGGGCGGTGGCCGGAACTCGGCCGCGAGCGCAATCGACGAAGCCGTTCACGAAGCCGAAGTGTGGTCACCAGGGACGGAAGCCTGGTCAACGTTGGCCGCCATGCAAACACCGCGCCTTTACCATGGCACTAGCCTTCTTCTTCCCGATGGCCGTGTCCTTGTGGCAGGCAGCGGCCGTCCCACGGGTTTTGGGGGAGTTGATCAGTTCAGCGCCGAGATTTATTCGCCGCCGTACCTCTTCCGCGGTCCGCGACCTGTTATTGACTCGTCGCCCGTCGCGGTTCCTCACGGGACGTCTTTCTTTGTGGGTACGCCGGACGCATCTCGAATCTCCAAAATCTCCCTGGTCCGGCTGGGGTCGGTGACTCATGCCTTCAATCAAGATCAGCGATATCTGCCGCTGACTTTTCAGCCGGCAGCCGGCGGCCTCACCGTACAGGCACCCGTGGATCCAAGAGTGGCGCCACCCGGATACTACATGCTGTTTCTGGTGGATAACGTCGGTGTCCCTTCGCTCAGCGCGATGGTCAGGATGTCCACAGCCGTGGAGGATCTTACCCCACCTTCCGCCCCGGGAACTCCTGCGGCGGTCGTGGCGACAGGCAGCGTCAGCCTCTCCTGGACGGCGGCGTCCGACAATGTCGCGGTCGTGAATTACCATGTTCATCGCTCGACCACACCTGGATTTGCGGCGTCCGGCGCAAACCGTATCGCCGAGACGCCGTCGACAGCTTTCACCGATCTCGGCATTCAGGCGTCGGGCTTTTATTATTATCGCATCACTGCCTTGGACGCCGCTGGAAATGTAGGGCCGCCATCCGGTGAACGCGAAGTCGCCCCTGTGCCTGACACGACTCCTCCTTCCGTTCCGCAAAATCCAGTGCTCACCGTCATCTCTCCGAACCGTATTGATCTTTCCTGGGATGCATCCAGCGATGATCTGGGCGTTGCGGGTTACAGAGTCTTCCGCGATTCGGTGCAGATTGCGTCGGTTTCAAACGTGTCTTTTTCCGATGTGACAGTTTCCCCATTGACGACTTACGCCTATTCAATCACTGCCTTCGACTCCGCAGGGAATTCCTCGCAGCCTTCAGTTTCTGTGAATGCAACGACCCCGTCAGCCAGTTCCGGACTGGTGGCAGCGTATGGTTTTAACGAGGGAGGCGGAGCGACGGTCACCGACGCCTCCGGGAACGGTAACACCGGCACGATCAGCGGTGCGACCTGGTCGGCGCAGGGCAAGTCCGGTGGAGCGCTCTCGTTCGACGGCGCCAGCAGCCTGGTCGTGATCAACGATTCGAGTTCGCTGGATTTGACGACGGGCATGACCCTGGAGGCGTGGGTGTTTCCGGAGGCATCGCAGAGCGGGTGGCGCACCGTCATCCAGAAGGAGGTTGACACGTATTTGCTGCATGCCGGTTCGGTGTCGCCTCTGGTTCCCGCCACGGGTGCAACCTACAGCGGAGACGTGACCTGGATTGCCGGCTCCGGGAGCATTGCGGTGGGCCAATGGACACACCTGGCGGGCACCTATGATGGAACGCGCGTGCGGCTCTACGTCAACGGTGTGGAGGTGGCCAGTGCAGCGCGCACCGGCCTCATCAGTGTCAACGATCTGCCAGTGCGCATTGGAGGCAACAGCCCCTACGGCGAGCATTTCGATGGTTTGATTGACGAGGTGCGCATTTACAACCGCGCGCTCAGCGCGACAGAGATTCAGAGCGACATGAACCCCAACACCGCGGCGCCCGTTCTCACCGCGCCCGGCAACCAGATCAGCGTCGTCGGCAACGCGGTCAGCCGCCAGATGCAGGCGACCGACCCCAACGGCGACTTGCTGACCTGGAGCGCCTCGGGTTTGCCGCCGGGCCTTTCCATCGATCCCTCCACCGGTCTGATCTCCGGCATTCCCACCACCGTCGGGGTCTATTCATCGACCGTGACCGTCACCGACGGCAACACCGCGCCCGTCAGTAGGGGCTTTACCTGGACGATCAACAACGTCCTGACGCTCCAACCGTTGGCCGGGAGTGCGGTGGTCGCTGGAAGTTCGATTGTACTCACGGCGCAGAGCGCGGGCGGCTTGAACCCTCAATTCAGCTGGAATTTCGATGACGGCACGCCGGACACCGTTTTCTCCAGTTCGCCCACGGTCTCGCACACGTTCACCAATCCTGGTCGTTACCTCGTCACCGTCACCGCGCGCGACGACACGGGCCGCGAGGTCACCAGCAGATACCGGCAGGCGATTCACGCTCCCTTGACCGCGTCCAGACCAACCGCTTCGTCCAGCATCGCGTACGAGGACCGCACCGGCGCCAACGACCGACTCTGGGTGGTCAACCCGGACAACGACAGCGTGACGGTGTTCGACGCCGTCACGCGCGCCAGGCTGGCGGAAGTGAACGTGGGCCGCGCGCCCCGCACCCTGGCCATCGGCCCGGACGGACGTGTCTGGGTCGTGAATGCAGAATCGGCAACGATCACCATTCTGACCTCGACGTTCTCGCTCTCCCAGACTGTGAATCTTCCGCGCGGCTCGCGTCCGTATGGAGTGGTCTTCGATCCGGCTGGGGTGAACGCCTACGTGGCGCTCGAGGATGGCGGCAGGATTCTCAAGCTGAACCCCGCCAATGGCGCCACGGCGGCATCCCTCGATGTCGGTCTTCATGTTCGACACCTGTCCGTCACGGCCGACGGGGCGCTGATTCTGGCTTCGCGATTCGTCTCACCTCGGCTGCCCGGCGAGGAAACCGCCTCGCCTCAGACCACCGTCGGCGGTGTGAAGCATGGCGGCGAAGTGCTGGCCATCAGCGCCGGGACCTTCACCGTGGATGAGACCGTCGTCCTCGAGCACAGCGAGGCGCCCGACCTGGCGATTTCGGCCAAAGGCATTCCCAACTACCTTGGTGCCGCGGTCATATCGCCCGATGGCCTGAGCGCCTGGGTGCCTTCCAAACAGGACAACATCAAACGCGGCGCGTTGCGCAACGGCGGCCCGCTCACTCATGACATGACGATGCGCAGCATCGTCTCCCGGATCGTCCTGGCGAGCCAGTCAGAAGATATCACGGGCCGGATCGACTTCGACAACGCCGGCATCGGCAGCGCCTCAGCCTTCGACGCGAAAGGCGTTTTTCTCTTCACGGCTTTGGAAGGCAGCCGCGAAATCGCCGTCGTTGATGCCTGGGCTAAACAGGAGGTTCTTCGCTTCGACGCCGGCCGGGCGCCTCAGGGGCTGGTCCTTGCGCCCGATGGCCGCGCGCTGTTCGTCCATAACTTCATGGACCGCACGGTTACCCTCCACGATCTCAACGGGCTGGCCAACGGGGCCGACGGACAGCCGCCCGCGCCGGTCGTGTTGAACTGCGTGACGACGGAAAAACTCACGCCCCAGGTGCTTGTTGGCAAACAATTATTCTATGATGCGAGCGACAGACGTCTGGCGTTCGAGCGATACATCAGTTGCGCCGGCTGTCACAACGACGGAGGACAGGACGGGCGCATTTGGGATTTTACGCAATTCGGCGAGGGCTTGCGCAATACGATCGCGCTGCGCGGACGCGGCGGCGTCGCTCACGGACCGCTTCATTGGACCGGCAACTTCGATGAAGTCCAGGACTTCGAGGGGCAGATCCGAAACTTTGCGCTTGGCACAGGACTGATGAGTGACACTGACTTTCATGCCGGCACGCGCTCGCAACCACTGGGCGATCCGAAAAGCGGATTGAGCGCGGACCTCGACGCGCTCGCTGCCTACGTCAGTTCGTTGACGGCGCACGGTGACAGCCCTGATCGGAACGCTGACGGCAGCTTTACCAGCGCGGCGCTGGCCGGTCAGGCCGTATTCCAACAGCAAAACTGCGCCCAGTGCCACGCAGGTTCGAAATTCACGGACAGCGCGCTCAATGTCTTCCATGATGTTGGCACGCTCAAACCGTCGAGCGGCCAGCGCCTGGGCGCCGCCTTGCCTGGAATGGATACGCCGACCGTGCTCGGATTATGGGGCACCGCGCCTTATTTGCATGACGGTTCGGCGGCGACGTTGGAGGAAGCGGTTTCCGCTCATAACGGCGTTGCCCTCAACGCGGCGGACCTGAGCAACCTGGTTGCCTTCCTCCTTCAGCTCGATGACACGGGAACGGCCGCGCCTGCCATCGTGACCTGGGCCAGTCCTGCGGCGATCACCTACGGCACGGCGCTCAGCGGAACGCAGTTGAACGCGACCGCGAACACGCCCGGCACGTTCGACTATGCTCCGCCCGCGGGAACGGTTTTGAGCGCCGGCAACGGTCAGACACTGTCGGTGACTTTCACACCGACCGACACGGCGAACTACGGTCCCGCCACCGCGACCGTGGCGATCAACGTGTTGAAGGCGCCGCTGGCCATCACCGCCGATGACAAGAGCCGGCCTTACGGTCAGCCCAACCCGCCTTTCACCGCTGCCTACACGGGTTTCGTGAATGGTGACACGGCTGCCAGTCTCGATTCGCCAGTGGTTCTAAACACGACCGCCAACCAATCCAGCCCGGAAGGCACGTATTCCATCGTTGCCAGCGGCGCGGCGGACGCCAACTACGCTGTGACCTTCATCAACGGTACCCTGACAGTGACCGCTCCGGTTGGCACGCCCGGTCTGGTGGCGGCGTATGGATTCAACGAAGGCGCGGGAGCGACGGTCACCGATGCCTCCGTTGAATCCATAATACGGGAACCATCAG
>DATEKZ010000161.1:0-2206 GCA_035277185.1 Verrucomicrobiia bacterium | reverse complement strand
AATTCAATGGCAGTGGGGCCGGGGTGAGGGCGAGCGTCCTATCCAACGGCATCGTTCCGGCCCGGAGAGAAGGGCTGAGCGCGACCGACCAAAGTATGAGTGCGTCGCAGACCGGCGATGCGCACGGTTCTCTCTCCTCCTCGATCAAGGAGGGTGCGTGAATCGAGATGTCACTCTGCCGGATGAATGCGGCGTTCCTCCGGCCCTCGGGCGCAGCGGCGGCGGACCTGACCGTGCGCCGGCGAACAGGAACGCCGGGTTCCTCCGCCGTCGATCTCCGATCCGAAATCATGACGCGTCCTCGGGCGTCGCGAAGGCAAATGCCTCTTGGCAATCACATGCTCGTTTGTTTAGCTGTGCCGGCCGAATGAATTTGACGCGCCTGAACTGTCTTCCTGTCCTGTGGCTGGGCGCGACTCTGTGCCTGAAAGCCGCAGAGGAGGAAGAACTCATCGAGATCGAGGCGGTCAAACCAGGCGAAATCCTCTTCGACTACACCGCGGGCATTGCCACCGCAACAAACGACTTCGTGGTTCGCTACAAGGGCGCCGTTCTCACGGCGCAGCGCGGGCTGTTGAACCAGAAGACGGGCGATGTGGTTGCCGAAGGGTCGGTCATCCTGGAGAGCGAGAATGCCGTCTGGCGCGGGGACCGCCTGCATTACAACCTTCTGTCGAAACAGATCCAAACCGGTCCGTTCCGCACCGGGCGAGCGCCGTTCTTTGCCGCCGGCGATGGGTTGTTGCTCGACCAGACCAACAAGGTGTACGTGGCCACCAACACGTTCGTCACCACGGACGATGTGGACCGGCCCGGCTACCGCGTGCGAACCCGGCGCCTGACGATTGTTCCGGGCAAGTACTTTGAGGCCCGCCACGCAGTGGTGTATTTCGGCAGGGTCCCTGTGTTCTATTTTCCGTACTACAAGCGTCAGCTTGATCCGCACTCCAATCATTTCGTGCTCACGCCGGGCTATCGCAGTTTATACGGCCCCTACGTCCTCGGCGCCTATCACTGGTTCTGGAATCAAAGACTGGCCGGAGTGATGAATGTGGATTATCGCTTCAAGCGCGGCGTCGGTCTCGGCCCGGATGTGAACTACGACGCCGGAAAGCTCGGACGGGGCGAATTCAGGTATTACTACGCCCGCGACGAGGAACCCGGCTTTGAACCAACCCCGATCGCGTCCACCAACAGCGTGCCGATCCGCGAACACCGTCATCGGATCAGCTTCACGCATCAGGTCAACATCCGGAGCAACCTGACCGCCCGGGCGGTCGTGCGCGAACAAAGCGACGCCTTCTTCATTCGCGACTTCTTCGAAAGCGAATACCGGGACAACCCTCAGCCGAGGTCGTTCGTGGAAGCCAATCGCCTCTGGTCCAACTTCAGTCTCAACGCCCTCGGCCAGTATCAGATCAACGACTTCTTCGAGACCATCGAGCGCCTGCCCGACGTGAAGCTGACCGGCTTGCGCCAGCAACTCGGTGTTTCTCCGTTCTACTACGAAAGCGACAGTGCGTTCGGTTACTATCGCCACAAGTTCGCCAACGGCGTCTCGAACGACTTCGCCGCCGTGCGCGGCGATTCCTTTCATCAACTGCTCCTGCCGCAGACGTTCTTCGGCTGGCTGAACGTCGTGCCACGCGCCGGCGGCCGCTTCACCCATTACGGCGATTCGGAAGGCTTCGGCACGACGTTGACCGAACAGCAACGCTGGGTGTTCAACACGGGCGCCGAAGTTTCCTTCAAGGCCTCCCGCGTCTGGAACGGCGCGCGAAGCAAACTGTTCGAGGTCGATGGAGTGCGTCACATCGTCCAGCCGTCATTCAACTACGTCTATGTCCCAAGACCGAACCAGCGCCCTCCCGAACTGCCGCAGTTCGACAGCGAGCTGCCGTCCCTTCGGCTGTTGCCGATCGATTTTCCGGACTACAATGCGATTGATTCCGTGGACAGCCAGAATGTGCTCCGGCTCGGCCTGCGCAACAAACTCCAGACCAAACGGGAGGAGGGCGCGGAAAACCTGGTCAACTGGGCGGTCTATACCGATTGGCGGATCAAACCGCGCTCCGATCAGGAGACTTTTTCGGACATTTACTCGGACCTCGATTTCAAGCCGCGCTCCTGGATCACACTGACTTCGGAGATCCGTTTCGACGTGAATGACAATCGCTGGCGCGAGGCAAATCACGTCCTCACCCTG
>DATEKZ010000160.1:0-4116 GCA_035277185.1 Verrucomicrobiia bacterium | reverse complement strand
CGCCGGACCGGCGGACATTACGTTGCTGGCGTCGGCTCGCGACCCGGACGGTACCATCAGAGGGGTGGAGTTCTTTAATGGAGACAATCGTCTTGGCGTCGTGACGGAGCCGGTGCCCGGCTCGGAGCATCTCTATCGGCTCGTCTGGCGCGATGTGGGCGCGGGTGCCTATACGCTGTTTGCGGTGGCGACCGACGACGATGGTGAATCGGCAAAGTCGAATTCATCAGACATCCGCGTGGTCGAACGACCGCGTCCGGTGATCGTGACCATCACCGCGCCGGATCCGGTTGGCGCCGAACAAAGCCCGTTGGTGGACGCCCTGCCGGACACGGGTTTGTTCCGTGTGCACCGGAACACGGACACCAATGAATCATTAACCGTCAAATACGCGTTGGGTGGCACAGCCCAGAATGGAGTCGATTACAAGGAACTCTCGGGCGAAGTGACCATCCCGGCGGGAAGGCACAGCGCCGATCTCCCGGTCGAAGTCATAGATGACAATCTCCTCGAAGGAACGGAATGGGTGATCGCTTCGGTAAAGCCCAACTGCTTTCCGGGGACACTCGACCCGACCGGGCCGGTTCCGGTGGGAGGCTGTTATGTCATTGGCTTTCCAAATGAAGCCACCGTCTTCATCCGCGACAACGAGAGCCAGCCGAATCTGCCGCCGCAGGTCCGCATTCTCAAGCCGCACAACGGCGACTCGTTCGACAGCGGCGCGAATATCGAGATTGTGGCAGAAGCGATCGACCCGGATGGCTGGGTGCCGACCGTGGAATTTTTTGCCAACGACCGGAAGATCGGCCAACAAACCATCAACTTCATCGTGGAACCACCGCCCGGGCAGCGCCAGGAGTTTTCGCTGATCTGGTCGAATGTGCCGCCGGGCCACTATGTGCTGACCGCCCGCGCGACGGATAGCCTCGGGGCGACCAGCTGGTCGGCGCCCGTGCCGATCGCGGTCGGACCATCGAATGACGTGCCGGTGGTCAGCGTGATCGCGACCGACGCGTTTGCCGCCGAACGCTCCGAACCCATCGGCCCTAACACCGCGACGTTCCGGCTCCGTCGTACCGGGCCGACCAACGAGGCATTGATCGTCTTCATTGGACTGAGTGGCACGGCGTCCAACGGCGTGGACTACCTGGAGATCGGAAACACGGTCGCCATTCCCGCCGGTCGCCGCACCGCCCGCGTGGTCGTGACACCCGTTGACGATAGCCTTCCGGAGCCCATTGAGACGGTCATCCTCGAATTACAGCCGGATCCATCGCTGGGGCCGATTGAACGGTATCGAGTCGGCTGGCCGCCTGCGGCGGGAGCGATCATCGTGGACAACGACCGGAATCGGCCGTCGAGCCTGTGCCTGCGGGATGGCGTTTTTCACCTCTGCCTGCCGGGCAACAACGGGCTGCGCTATCGGCTGGACGTTTCGGATGATCTCATCAACTGGCTGTCCGTTTGCGAGAGCGAGGTGACGGACGGCGCGATCCACTTTGTGGACCCGGAGTCACCGCGCATGGGCCGACGCTTCTTCCGCGCCGTGCAGGTGGAGCAGCTTGCTGAAGCAGAGGAGTAGTTGACGGTGACGGCGCAGGGCGTTTGGCCATGACGCCCCGTGCCGGCGCCCGCGGCAGCGCAATTTGCCCGGTTCTTTCACCATTCGCCGCCAGGTCGGGAAAAGTGATCGGTCGTTACTGTGTGCGGCCGGTCATCCGTGCCCGCAACGGCGGGAGGGCGACGCACCACCCCAGCTTTGCGTCGCCCCGGCGGCGACCTGGTGAAAGACCGGGCATTTCCTGCTTTTCTGTGTTCCCGATTCCGACATCATTTCCACATGCTTTCGGACATCAAATCGGTTCATTTCGTCGGCATCTGCGGGACGGCTATGGCTTCGGCGGCGGCGGCGATGCGGGAGAAAGGATTCTCCGTCACCGGCTCCGACCAGAATGTCTATCCGCCGATGTCCACCTTTCTGGCCGACCGACGGATCGAAGTCATGTCCGGGTACGCGGAACGGAATCTCGCGAACAAGCCCGACCTCGTGGTCATCGGCAACGCCATTTCACGCGGGAATCCCGAAGCCGAGGTGGTGTTGGAGAAGAAGCTTCGCTTCTGTTCGTTGCCGGAATTGCTCAAGGAATTTTTCATCCGCGGCAAACGGTCGCTGGTGGTCGCCGGCACGCACGGCAAAACGACCATCACGTCGCTGCTAACCTGGGTGTTCGAACACAGCGGATTGAATCCGAGCTATCTCGTCGGCGGCATTCCCAACAACCTGGGGCAGGGGGCGCGGTTCACCGACAGCGAATGGTTCATTATCGAGGGCGACGAGTACGACACCGCGTTCTTCGACAAGCGGAGCAAATTCGTCCATTACCTTCCGGAGGTGGCGATCATCAACAACCTGGAATTCGATCACGCGGACATTTTTGACGACGTCGCGGCCGTCCAGCGTTCCTTCAGTCATTTCATTCGTATCATCCCGCGCAACGGGCTGTTGTTGGCCAATGGCGACGATCCGAATCTCGCGCCGCTGCTCAATCCACCGACGGCGGGACATTGTCCGGTCAAACGCTTTGGTCTCGGCGAAGCGAATGCCGTTCGCGCCTTCAATCTCAAGCTGGCCTCCACGGCATCGGAGTTCGAGATTCCCAGCTTCAAGTTCCATCTCAATCTGGTTGGCGAGCTGAACGTTCGCAACGCGCTTGCCGTCGTCGCTTGCGCCAAGCACTGTGGCCTGTCGAACAAACAGATTCAGTCGGGTTTTGACACGTTTAAAGGCATCAAACGGCGGATGGAGGTTCGCGGTATCGCCGGCGGCGTGACCGTGGTGGATGACTTCGGGCATCATCCAACGGCCATCCGCGAAACGTTGCGCGCGCTGCGCATCAAATATCCGCATCAGAAAATCTGGGCGGTCTTTGAGCCGCGCTCCAACACAACCCGGCGAAACGTGTTCCAGGCCGAACTGGTGACGGCCTTCGCGGATGCCGATGCAGTGGTCGTCTCTCAGGTCGCGAGGCTGGAAATGCTGTCGCCCGACGTCAGGCTCGATCCGGAGCGGCTGATGCGGGAGCTGCAGGCGGGGGGCAAACCGTCTGCGTATCTGCCCGACGCGGACTCGATTGTGAATCACGTCATCAGGAATGTGGATTGCGATGACGTCGTGTGTGTGTTCAGCAACGGCGGGTTCGGCGGGATACACGGGAAACTGTTGGAGCAACTGTCCGCGCGCCGCTGACGGAACTTACAAAAGCGCGGGTCCGCCCCTGTTCCGTTTCTGCTCCGGTCCAGCCCACGTTTGACGATTGACGCCCGGCCAGGATCCCGATAGGAATGCATCCATGCCCGCCTTCGCTTCACGCGATTTCCTGCGTTCCAGGGCGTTTACCCTCATCGAATTGCTGGTGGTCATTGCCATCATCGCCATTCTCGCCGGTATGTTGCTCCCGGCTCTGAGCAAGGCGAAAGATCGGGCGCTGCTGGTCAACGATCTCAACAACATCCGCCAGATGATGCTGTCGGCCCACATGTTCGCCACCGACAATGGCGATTATCTGCCTTATCCGAGTTGGGGTTTTCCTCCGGACCGCGACAACTGGGCGCATGACAAGAACATCGTGGATGGCGCCAATCGGGACGATCCCATTACCATCTCGAACCAGGTCGCTTCGTTCCGCCGGGGACAACTGGCGCCCTACGTTCAGGACGTCAAGGTGTTGACCTGTCCTCGAGACCTGGCCGAACGGAGCACCGGCAAGGGACAATTGGACTTCAAGCGGCGGCAAATCAAAATCACGAGCTACGTCTGGAACGGCGCGATCATCGCTTACGCGACTCCACCGCCCACGCTGACAACGTCCAAATTCAAGCTGGGAGCCTTGCGCCCGACCGGAATTCTACAATGGGAAGGGCCCGAGAGCGAGGAGCAGTATCTTTTCAACGACGTGGGCAATCAGCCGCATGAAGGAATCTCCCAACGGCACGGGGGGTCAAGGCGGCCCAAAGACCAGAAGGAAAATGTCGGTGGAATTGCGCCACTGGGTTCCCTCTCCGGTGCCGCGTACACCGTGAAGATGTCGAAGTGGTTTTCGCCGGACCTGGCCGGCA
>DATEKZ010000159.1:0-6659 GCA_035277185.1 Verrucomicrobiia bacterium | reverse complement strand
CAAAACTGGTGGAACACTGATTTCCGCAAGCTCATTCTTAATGCGATTGTCTGGACGGCGAGACTCGACGTGCCGGGTGGCGGCGTGCGGTCCGAGCCGTTCGAGCGATTCAAGGCGCTCATTCTCACCGGCCACAACCATCCGGCGCACGACTGGCGCGCGACCACGGCGGCCCTCGTCCTCGCCCTCGAACAGGACCCGCGCGCCATCGTCCACGTCAGCGAAAACGTCGAGGACCTCGCGGCCGAAAAGATCAATGGCTACGACCTGTTGGTCTTGAATTACTGCAACTGGGAGCGGCCCGGATTGAGCGGTTCTGCCCGGACGAACTTCATCCGCTACCTCCAGAACGGCGGTGGGCTTGCCCTCATTCACTTTGCCAATGGCGCCTGGCACGCATCATTGCCGGGCACGAAAGCCGAAGATGCCTGGCCCGAGTATGCCGGGCGGATCTGTCGCCGCGTTTGGGAACATCGACCGCCGAATCCAAGCGGACATGACGCGTATGGCTCGTTCCGCGTCGAGATATCCGGCGCCAAACATCCGATCATCGACCGCCTGCTAGTCTTCGACACCGTGGACGAGCTCTACTACCGGCAGGCGGGCGAACTGTCCGTTGAACCACTCGCCTTCGCGCTGTCCAAAGACACCCAGCAGCGTGAGCCGATGGCCTGGGCTTATGACCATGGCAAAGGTCGCGTCTTCCAGACCGTTCTTGGTCACGCCGACTCATCGATACGGAAGGCCGCCGCGCTTATCCGTCGTGGCTCGGTGTGGGCCGCCGGACGAGACCAGATCAGCTTCGATCCACCAGTCGAATTGACCGAGGACCCGCTGTTCCGCAGCGGCAGCCCATGGACTCCGCAGGAGTCGGCAAAACGTGCTGCCGGCGTCTCGCCGGCAGACCCAAACACCGCCTCCGGCGCCGTCGGGCAGAAAACGACACGCCCAAGCGACGCCAGCACCGGGAATGCACCGACGATCTCCGATCTCGAACCTCTCGTGCAAAAGGAAAGCGATTGGGTGGACAATCGTTGGAGCCAGACCGACGTGGGACAGTTTCTCGCGTCGACCCTTCGAGTCCCGGACGGCACGATCACGAAGGCGCTGTCCGTTCGGATCGGCGACAAGGACGAAGCCACGGTGTGTTACGACACCCAGACCCTCAACCTTCGAGCCGGTTGGACGGGAGGCTTCCTGAAGCTCGATCCCGCTCGATTCGGTCTTATCAACCCGCCGCGTATCAACGGCGAGGTTCGATTTGTCACTTCGGCGGGTCCTTCGTGGGGCGACGCCGCGGCGCGTTTCGAAGGTCTGCATCGCCACGGCAAAAGAGTTGTGCTTCGATACACCGTTAACGGCACGGTGGTTCTCGAGTCTCCCTGGTTCCTGAGCACGAACGGACTGAATCTCTTTGTGCGCGCGTTCGAGGTCGCGCCATCCGGGGTTCCTTTGAAACTCCGGATTCATGCGCCTGCCGGCACGATCCGCACAGCCCACGTGTTCGATCCGGGAGTCGTCGCTGAGCGGCGGGATGACGGCGTCACGATCACTTTACCGCCGCGGTCTGTGAACGTGCGCGGCGAAGTGTTCCTTTGGAAACGCGGGGCCGAATCCGAACCGATCGTCACGGGGACAATCGAAGCGATTTCGCGCCGCGAAGACCTCGAAGCATTGTCGAAGGCGAGCCCGGCCCAGTGGCTTCCCGCGCTTGAAACCGCCGGCCAGGTTGCGCCCGATTCCGCCCCTCTCGTCGTCGATACGCTCACCGTTCCCTACGGCAATCTCTGGAAGGCGCTCCTGTTCCTGTCCGGCGTTGATTTCACCAGCGACGGCGCTGCCTACGTCTCCTCGATACACGGCGATGTGTGGAAGGTCACAGGAATTGACAACAAGCTGAACAAGTTGACGTGGCAACGATTCGCCACCGGACTGTTTCAACCCCTCGGCTTGAAAGTGGTAAAAGACAAAGTCTTCGTGCTTGGCCGCGACCGGATCACACGTTTGCACGACGAAAACGGCGACGGCGAGACCGACTATTACGAGAGCTTCTGCGACCTGATCGACACGTCATCGGGCGGGCATGATTACGTCACCAGCCTGGAAACTGACGCCGCGGGAAATTTCTACTACGTGGATCCGCGCGGCGTGCACCGCGTCGCCGCCGACGGACGAACGAAGGAAACCCTCGCCACCGGCTTCCGCAATCCAAACGGCATGGGGGCCAATCCGGACGGAAGCATCGTGACAATCGCGCCGCAACAGGGCGAATGGACGCCGTCGTCCGCCATCATCGAGGCGAAACGCGGCGGCTACTACGGCTACGGTGGGCCAAAGATCACGCCGGACCGCCCCATTGGATACGACCCACCGCTTTGCTGGCTGCCGCACAGTGTCGATAACTCCGGCGCCAGCCAGGTCTGGGTGCCTGCGGGGCAATGGGGACCGCTAGGCGGACAAATGCTACACCTCTCTTGGGGCCGCTGTCAGATGATGCTCGTGCTTCGCGATGTTGTAGGCGGAACAGCGCAAGGAGCCGCAGTCCCCTTGCCCGGACGCTTTCTGTCGGGTCCGATGCGTGGCGCGTTCAACCCGCGCGACGGCCATCTTTACGTCGTTGGCAGCACGGGCTGGCAGACGAGCGGCCTGAAGGACGGAAGCTTTCAGCGCGTGCGCTACACCGAAAAGCCGCTCCGCATCCCCGTCGCCTGGCGAGTGCACGGCAACGGTCTTGCGCTCACCTTCGCCGAACCGCTCGACCGGGACACCGCACAGGACCCCGGAAGCTACGATCTTCAGCAATGGAATTACCGCTATGCCGCCCCGTACGGATCGAAAGACTGGTCCGTCGCCAATCCGGACAAGGAAGGTCACGACACGCTGGAGGTCAAGACTTCGCGTGTGACGGCGGACGGCCGCACCGTGTTCCTCGGCGTGTCGAATCTTCGTACGGTCATGCAACTGCAATTGCAGTACAACCTCACGTCGAGCGACGGCGCGCCCATCCGCGGAAAACTCTTTGGCACGATCAATCGGCCGGGGCCGATCATGGAAGCTGCGAACCGATAGCCTGATGAATCTGTCTTACTCCGGCCCCGATGAAATAGGGGACTGGCCGAATCGTGCAGCTGGCCGTCATGACTTCAGATCAGCCCGAAGGCTGCCGGATGAATCCGGCGTTCCTATTCGCCGGCGCGCGCGCGTTAAGTGTGCCCATCCCTTCACTCGAAAGCCTGCTTTTCTTCAGGAACGCCGCATTCATGCGGCAGATCGTGCGCATGACTTGCAGAGTGTGGCTACTGCGGAGCGTGAATGCCCGGTTTTCAGATTCCCCGGCAAGGCCCTTGCCTGTCGCGGAACGGTCCCGGTTTCCGGCGTCCTCGCAACGGACTGCCTCTCCATGACGCATGCGCATCTGTGTCATCTTTAATCCCGCCGCCAAAGGCGAGAAAGCGAAATACTTTCGCCGTCACCTCGATACCATCGGCGCGGATTGCGCGCTCAAACCCACGACGCGACCCGGCGGAGGCAGGGAACTCGCGCTCGAGGCGGTGTGCGAGGGATACGACACCATCGTTGCCGCCGGCGGCGACGGAACCATGAACGAGGTGTTGAACGGGATCGGCGACGCGCCGGACGGATTTGCGCGCGTCCGATTGGCGGTTCTTCCGCTGGGCACGGCCAACGTCTTCGCGCGCGAACTGCGCGTGCCGATTCATCTGCGGCGGGCGTGGGAGGTCATCCGTCGCGGATGCGAACGGAAGATTGATCTGCCCCAGGCGGAGTTCTCGACCAACGGCAGAACGGAGCGCCGTTATTTTGCCCAACTGGCGGGAGCCGGCGTTGACGCGCGCGCCGTCGAACTCGTGGACTGGGCAACGAAAAAGAAGACCGGCTACGGGGCCTACATCGTCGCCGGACTGAAGGCCGTGCGGGAAACGAAGCCCGCAATCAGCGTGGCGGGTTCAAATTGCTGCGCGAGCGGCGAGCAGGTGGTGATCGGCAATGGCCGTCTGTACGGCGGACCGTTTCTGCTTTTCCCCAGGGCTGAGCTCGGTGACGGTTTCCTTGATTTTTGCGTTCTGCCGCGCGCGGACTGGGCCGCCGTGGCCGCCTGCGCCTGGGGCGTTGTCACGGGCACCTTGAGCCGCCGGGCCGGCATGCGGCATTTCAAGGCCGAATCCTTCTCCCTGAGCGCCCCGAAACGGACGCCGCTGGAGCTGGATGGAGAACTCGTGGGCGAGTTGCCTGCCACATTCAGCATCGCACCCCACAAATTGCGCGTGATTGTGCCGTGAGGAGTTGTGTGAACGACCGGCAGATTGAGATGGAGTTTCGGGCGAAAATGCGCTAGCGTCCGCCCGAATCGAAATCGGTCTCCGTTGGCGTCGGTTATCCAAGGAGCAAAGCATTATTCGCATGAAGCGTATCGAAGCAGAGTCGCTGCATCATTCGCCCGCGACCTGGTTGTTCGTCCTTTCGTTTGCTGTCGGGTGGGGCGTTGACGCGCTGGCGCAGGACCCTGCCATCACCCGCCAGCCGCAGAGTGTGAGCGTGGCCGCAGGAATGCCCGCCACCTTCAACGTCCAGGCATCCGGCAGCGGAACCCTCCGTTATCTGTGGCAATTCAACGGGTCTCCCATTCCAGGAACAACGAACCCGGCGTATACGCTCACCAATGCGCAGCCCGTCAACGTCGGCGAGTACAGCGTCGTGGTCACCAATAGTTCCGGCAGCGTCACCAGCGCGCCCGCCGTGCTGGTCCTCGGACCCATTCGTGGGTGGGGCAACACGAACTCCGGGCAATTGAGGTTTCCTCCAGGCGCAACCAACGTGGCGGCCATCGCTGCCGGCGAGGCCTTTGCGATGGCCCTCAAGCCGGACGGCACGGTCATCGCCTGGGGCAGCAACAGTTCCGGACAAACCAACGTCCCGCCCGGGGCGACGAACGTCGTGGCAATTTCGACGAAGCAAAACCATTGTCTTGCCCTTCGCGCCGACGGGACCGTCGTCGCCTGGGGCAGCAACCTGTCCGGCAAGACCAACGTGCCGGCATCGCTCACCAATGCCGCCGCGATCGCGGCGGGCGGCAACCACAACGTCGTCCTCCGCAGCAACGGCACAGTCGTCGTCTGGGGCACAAGCGGTCAAACCAACCAGCCCTTCGGTCTTGCCGGCGTTGTGGCCGTCGCAGCGGGTGCGAGTCATTCGCTGGCACTGCGCGCGAACGGGAAGGTGGTCGCGTGGGGGCCCACCAATGCCGGTCAGGCCATCGTGCCAGCGGGACTCTCGAACGTCATTGCCATTGCCGCCGGGGACGATCACAACCTCGCGCTTCACGCAGATGGGACGGTGGTTGCGTGGGGCGCCAACGGCTCTGGCCAGCGCAACGTGCCGGCCAGTCTGACGAATGCCGTGGCCGTCGCCGCAGGGAGGCGGCATAGTCTCGCTTTGACCGCGGAAGGTCGCGTCGTCGCGTGGGGCGAAAATTTTAGCGGGCAGGCGACCGTACCGCCCGCTGCTGCGAACGGTCTGGCCCTGGCGGGAGGGGCGGAGTTCTCACTGGTGTTGGAAGGCAACGGCGCGCCAACATTCGCATCGCCATTCCCGGACCGCCAGGCCATGCAGGATGACTTCGTGACCTTGGGAGCGATCGCCGTGGGCAGTCCTCCTCTTTCGTATCAGTGGTATTTCAACGGTGCCGTCATCGACGGCGCCACGAACGCCGCACTCGCGTTGGGTGAAGTGCAACCCGTGGATGCGGGCGCCTACTCGGTGGAGGTAAGCAACGCACTCGGATCGGTGACGAGCCGCGTCATGACTCTGACGGTGCGCCAGCGACTTAGCATCGCTGCGTGGGGATTGAACGGCAACGATCAGTGTTCGGTACCTCCGGGTCTCGCCGGCGTGCTGACGATTGACGGAGGAGACAGTCATGCCCTTGCGCTGTTGGAAAACGGCACCGTGGTTGCCTGGGGCGACAACACCTATGGCCAGGCGAACGTCCCCGCTTCCGCAACAAACATCATCGCCATTTCCGCCGGCGCCTTCCACAGTCTGGCGCTTCGCGCCGATGGCGCCTTTCTGCAATGGGGCGGCATTCGCTCGTTTACTCCACCACCATTTGGAGGTGCCACCGCGATCGCCGCCGGCGATGAATACAACCTCGCAGTCGTTAATGGAAGTGTAACTTACTGGCAGACCTTTCAACCAGGACCCTACACTCCTGGGCCCCGTTTCGGCCTTTCAGGAATCACCGCCGTGGCCGCCGGCGACACCCATGCGGTCGCATTGAAAAATGACGGCACCGTCGTCGCGTGGACGCGGTTTAATCTCGGCCAGACCAACATGCCGCCCGGATTGTCCAACGTCGTCGCCATTGCGGCTGGTTACGCACATACGCTCGCGTTAAGAGACGACGGAACGGTCGTGGCCTGGGGATTCAACAACGCGGGGCAAACCAACGTGCCAGTCGATCTTACCAACGTAGTGGCGGTCGCCGCCGCTGGAGACCGCAGCATGGCCCTTCGCATTGACGGGACAGTCGCTGTCTGGGGGCGGAATTCCCGCGGTGAATCGACGGTTCCCTTCGGATTGACGAACGTCAGTCAGATTTCCGCCGGCGCCTTCCACAGTCTGGCGCTTCGCGCCGATGGCGC
>DATEKZ010000158.1:0-4300 GCA_035277185.1 Verrucomicrobiia bacterium | reverse complement strand
TAGATGGCGAACACCGCAGTCCCCGCTGCCCGCGTCGAAGCAATGAGCCGGTCAAAGAGGACCGATCCAAAAGGAACATAAGCCAGATAGGCGCCCAGGCCCGTGAGCGTCATCCACCAGAACCCATCGATCCAGCCGGCGTCCAGCAGGGCTGTGCTGACTCCGAGCAGGAGCAGGCCGGTGATCATGATCAAAAACGCCCCCAGCAGACCGCGCCGGTTGCTTTTGATGAACGTCAGCAGGGCCAGCGCCGCCATGACGCCAAAAGCGACGCGCATCTCGGTCTTCGTAATGATGGCCTTGTTCTCGGCATAGGGGTAACCGAGTCCATCGAAAATCTCGACCTGGTAGTTGTCTCGAAAATCGCGATAAGCCGTCAGAAAGAAATACGAAACGCAGAGCAGCACCATGCCGAGCATGAACTGGCGAACGAACGCCAGCCGGTCCGTTGCCGTCATGGTGTGGCGCTCCGAACGCGCGGCCACATCGGCGGCGCTCGGACCGGGCAACTGGTTCAACATCCAGACCGCGAGCAGGAACAGCGGAAGAAAATGCAACCCGGTGATTGCCGGCATCCAGCCCTCGCTGACATTTGCGAGCACCGCTCCCATTGTGGCGCCGATCAGAGGAACGTCGTTCCACCATTCCGCGACACCGCCCTCCATCATCGCCCGTCCAAAGTCCTTCACAATTCCACTGGACAGGATGTAGGAACAGCTCAGGCCCGCCAGCAGCAATTCCGACGTGCGTCGTCCCTCGAGATACCAGACGACCAGTCCCCACACCATGCCCAGCGGCAAACCGTTGAAGAAGATGGCGAGCACTTTGAAATTATCCGGAACCAGTCCGTACGCGACCAGGGCGAGCTCCGCCCAGACGATGAGAAAGATCAGCGTGACGGCACGGCGCGTCGGCGAGACTTCCGAGCAGACTTTGATGCCGATGCATTTGGACAGCGCGTAGCCAATAATCTGGCTGATCACGATGGCCGTTTTCAGGGCTACCGTCGTGCCGAGGAAGAATTCCCCTTCAAATCGCGCCGCTGCGAACGGCTTCCGGAACGCATACATGCAGAAGTAGGTCGTGAAGGCGGCGATGATCGCGTAAGCGGCGAAGGCTGGCGCCGGCGCTTGTCCGAGCCACGACGTGATCCGGCCGGCAGCGTGCGTGCGATTACTCATTCATCGGCCTTCGAAGCCGTCCGTTGGTAGGGACTAAACCGCCGCCCGTCAATTAAAGACCGCCAGCCGACAAAAAAAACTGCACCGGCGATTCAGTTGGAAAAAACGCTCGCCATCAGCCCGGCCCAGGGAGTTTCTGTCTTTCGCCGAGACTTCGTCCGCAGCCCCGGGGAGAGAGAGAAGCTCTCGAGCGCCTCGCCTAACCTCACCGTCCCGTGATTCGTCGCAACGTGGCCGAAGTGAGTTCCCTCTCCTGGGGGTGAGGGCGAGCCAATTCTCTAACTGAATCGAATTGTCACGACCAAGGGAGAGGGCGGTTGAGGGGAAAGGAAGCGGCCGAATCTGGCAGAATCTTTAATGCACCCGCGGCGGACCAGCCTACACTCGACGTTGCGAAGGAATGTGCGCTCTGCTACTTTCGCGTGAAGCCAAAACCAACAAAGACCATGAATGCTCTCGCGCGGCGGTTCAGGGCGTCTGAAACAGGTCGTTTGCGTGCCGACGGATTCACGTTGATCGAGCTGCTGGTGGTGATTGCCATCATCGCCATTCTCACCTCGCTTCTCCTGCCGGTGTTGTCGAAGGCCAAAGAAAAAGGAAAATCGGCAAGTTGCATGAACAGCCTTCGTCAGATGGGAATCGCCTCGAAGATTTACGGGGACGATCATGAAAGCAGGTTTTGTTTCACATTCCAGGTCCGGGGCAACAACGTCGTTCGCAAAGCCTGGTTCAATTTCCTGCAGCCTTACCAACAAACGACCAACCTCCTCCTGTGTCCGAGCAAGACGAAAAAGTTCAAGGAAGCGGTCGCGCTGTATCCGAGCGAACTTGCCGACCAGGCCATCTCCAACTATTCGATGAATTTTTCGCTCGGCGGGTGCGACTGGCCGAATATCTGGGACGTAAGAAACTGGCCGCCGGTCAAAGATTCTGCGATCAAAGGCCCCGCCTCGACGGTTCATCTCACCGATGGCGGCACTCAGCCGACGAACACGAAAGATCCGCAGAAATGCGTCACCCCGCAGTCGCCGGAGAAACCGGGTTGCTGGATCGTGCATGATCCAGCCAACGACGCGCCGTGCACCGGCTGCGTGACTTCCCAGGGCGATCCGAACTGGGGCGGCCCGCATCTCCGTCACAACAACCGGAGCAACGTCCTGTTCGCCGACGGCCACATTGAGGCGTTGAAGGCTTCACAGTGGTATTGGGCCGGAACGCCGTGGCTCAAACCCGCGGTGGGCGGAGCGCAATAGTGGGCTTTGTCTCATTCGGCCGCTTCCCTCCCAACCTGCCGCATGAATGCGGCGTTCCTGGGCGCGACTGGAAAGCCGGATTCGGGCGGAGGGATCGCATCACTTGACTTAACGCGCACGCACGCGAATAGGAACGCCGGATTCATCCGGCAGCGTCGAGTCACGACCACCACTGCCACGTTTTGGCGAGTTCTCAGACGGCCGCGGCCACCAGATCGCCCACCTGTGACGTGCTGTAGCCCATCTTGCCTGCCGCGAGACTTTTGATTTTTTCCCGCGTCACTTTGATGACCGCGCTTTCGATGGCCTTCGCGGCTTCACCCTCGCCGAGGAAATCGAGCATCATCTGGCCGGCGCAGATCGCCGCCAACGGATTGATCACGCCCTGGCCCGTATATTTGGGCGCGCTGCCGCCAATGGGTTCGAACATGCTCGCCCCCTGCGGATTGATATTGCCGCCCGCGGCGATCCCCATCCCGCCCTGAACCATCGCGCCCAGATCGGTGATGATGTCGCCGAACATGTTGTCGGTCACAATCACGTCAAACCACTCGGGGTTCTTCACGAACCACATCGTCGTCGCGTCCACGTGGGCATAGTCCCGTTTGATGTCCGGAAAATCCTTCTGTCCGACCTCGTGAAAGGCGCGTTCCCACAGGTCGAAGGCGTACGTAAGCACGTTGGTCTTGCCGCAGAGCGTGAGTTTCTTCTCCTTGTTCCGCTTGCGGGTGAATTCGAAGGCAAATCGCAAACAGCGCTCGACGCCACGGCGGGTGTTGATGCTCTCCTGCACGGCGATCTCGTGCGGCGTGCCCTTGAACACGAAACCCCCGGAGCCGGTGTAAAGGCCTTCGTTGTTTTCACGCACGACCACGAAGTCGATTTCGGCAGGCCCTTTGTCTTTCAACGGGCAGAAACGTTCGTCGTACAGTTTCACCGGGCGCAGGTTGATGTATTGTTCCAACTCAAAACGCAGGCGGAGCAGAATTCCTTTTTCCAGGATCCCGGGCTTCACGTCCGGATGGCCGATGGCGCCCAGGAGAATCGCCGGGAATTTGCGTAATTCCCCTACAACGCTGTCCGGGAGGGCTTCGTTCGTGCGGAGGTAACGTTCGCCGCCGAGGTCGTAATGGGTGTAACTGAGTTTAAGAGAAAACTTTTTAGCGGCGGTGTCCAAAACCTTGATGGCCTCACGGACAACTTCGGGCCCGGTGCCGTCTCCGCCGATGACTGCGATGTCGTAGCTTTTCATGAAATGATTGCCTGCCGTCGGGCAGGGAGTGGCGATGCTAATGATTCAGCCGGTGCTGGCAATGGAATTTTCGCCCGCCGCCTCAACAAACGCCCGGATGAGCGGATGCATCTCGTCATTGAGCGCCGAGCGCTCCGGCTGAAACAGCGTGGCGATGAAGAACGGATGCTCGATTAACTCGATCACTCTGACCTCGTCGTTTTCGTCCACCCCCGTGACGCGCATCTTCGGCTCCTTGAAGATGGCCTGATATTTCTGGTTGAAGCCAAAGCTGCAGTTGTATCCGAATCTGCGCGAATTGTGCACCTTCCATCACGCAGGTTAGACACCTGCGCTCCGACGACACGGCTGCGTGCTTAACGTCCGCGAAAGGTCGATTTAGGGTTGTAGGCGGCCGCCCTGTTTGGTAACGATCAGGCAAACCCAAACACTATGGATCTCACCTACAAGGTCCGTGGGCCGACGGCAATGAGTATGGCCCGGCGACGTTAACCGAAATCAACGCCTGGTTCCGCGAAGGACGGGTCAATGCCCAAAGCGAAGTCACGCGGAGCGACATTGATTACTGGGCGCCGGCGGCAAACTTCTCCGAACTCGAAGTCCCGCGGGCAGCG
>DATEKZ010000157.1:0-4243 GCA_035277185.1 Verrucomicrobiia bacterium | reverse complement strand
ACGTCCGATTGCACACGGCGCTGGCGAGCTGTGCGTTTGACCGCACACAACACCAGAAGCGAATCACGTCTCGTCGCGAGTTCCGTTCGATGCGCAGACTGAGAATATTCCGTTTTCCGTTTAGCACTGCTCGTGCCGAGGGAAAAAGCTGCGCCGTCGCGCAGCAATTGTCCGGTCAGGAGGCGTGAACGGCGTGATCCTCACGCAAAGTGCGTGAAGAATGCGCAATGTGATGTCGCGCCCAGCAGCACCAGCGACTCCCGGTGGTTCTCCTTGGTCAGGACAACTGATCAGAGGCCGATGATTTGGAAGGTGTCTTCGCCGTGCAAGTCGTGCGAGTGCTCTATGACACCCCCAACGCCCTGTGCTCCGCGTCCCACGGCTTGCGATACGGACGAACCAGCATCTTCGCCACTTCCGCGTCGCCAATGATCTCTTCCTTTTCCGCGTCCCAACGAATCTTGCGTCCGGTCTTCAACGAAATGTTCGCGAGGTGACAGACCGTCGCCACGCGATGGGCGCTCTCCAGTTCCGAGGTCGGCTCCTTCCGCGATTTCACGCAGTCGAGAAAGTTCCGGACATGGCGGATGTTTTGCTCTCTCGCATCGCCGGACGCGTCTTTGGCGGCGTCGGTCCAAAACTGTTCGCCTTCCTCAGGCACCGGTTGCGGCCCGCCCACGGGATGCCCCCCCATGATTCGCGACACGATGTTCGCGGGATTCTCCCTCTTGTCCCCGACGATCTCGAAACCCGCACGGCCGAGCGACATCGTGCCTTTGTTGCCGTGGAAATCAACGCCACTCGTTCCGGTTTTGCCGAAGCCCGCCGCGCACTCGCGAATCTGGCACACGGCATTGAACCCCGGATACTCGATGACCGCATCCTGCAGATCGGGCGTCTCGCAGTTGTCTTTGAGAAAGAGGCGGCCTCCCGCGCTCGTGACGGCGGTCGGACCTTTCACACCCGCAATCCAGTGCACGATATCCAGCGAATGCGCGCCGAGATTGGTCATTTGCCCGCCGGAGTAATCCCAGAACCAGCGGAAATGATAGAGCGCGCGGTTTGGGTTGTAGGGCCGCTCTGGCGCCGGGCCGAGCCACATGTCGTAATCCAAATCCGGCGGTGGATCCTGGTCAGGCGGATTGCCAAAGCCCGGCGTGACGTTGCGGAAAAAATTGCATTGCACGGAAACAAGCTGCCCGAGCCGTCCGCCGCCAATCAACTCGCGTGCCTGTTGATAATGCGGCCCCGAACGTTGCTGCGTCCCCACCTGCACGATGCGTTTGTGGCGGCGCGCCGCGTTTACCATCCAGCGACCCTCGCGAACAAAGAGCGTGAGCGGCTTCTCCACATAGACATCCTTGCCGGCGGCGCAGGCCATCATCGTCATCAAGGCGTGCCAATGATCCGGCGTGGCCACGACCACCGCATCGACGTTTTTGTCTTCGATCAGTTTTCGGAAATCACGGTACTGCGCCAGGTTGCCACCGATCAATTCCCTGGCGGCCTCCATCCGCGGACGATACGTCTCGGCGAGGGCCACCACCTGGGCATCGGGTTGCGCCTTGAAATTGCGCGTGTGGATTCGGCCCATCAGCCCAAAGCCGATGACACCAACGCCGATTCGTTCATTGGCGCCGAGCACGCGATTCCATGACGCAGCGGTCAGCGCGGCGGCGGTTCCTGCCTTGATGAAACTTCGACGTGTCAGGGTGCGTGCTTCGGACCCCGCCCGTCCCGTGCGCAGCAGCATCGGCCGGACCGCATGTGTCCGAATTCCTGTCTGCCTTTCTCCGGCGAACGCGCTGCGGGCGGGACGCCCGCGGTCCGACGTTTGGTTGCGACTTCGCCGCGTCAGAATTTGCCGTCGTTCGGGCGTACGTGTGTTCATGTCCCAGTCAGGGTAGAGGAGCGGTGAAAGACTGCCACCGCAAGGCCTTCCTGCTCGTGTTGACATCGCGGGGTCACGACGCAAGCCTATCGAAGTCGAAGCAGTTTTCAACCCCGACCACCGAAGATTATTTCTGCGCAACAGCGCGCCGAGGGCGTGCGGCGCTCTTTCCCCTTGCCGCTCCATGGCGCTTTCCGCATCCTGACGCGCAATGGGTGAGCGGATGATTTCGGATGTGCTGGCGAAGCCGGATGCGGCGTTGGAAATGACGTTGCGACCATCGCTTTTTTCGGAGTTTACCGGCCAGGCCAAGGTCAAGGAACGGCTCGAAATCGCCGTCGCGGCCGCCCGACAACGCGGTGAGGCGCTCGACCACATCCTGCTCAGCGGCCCGCCCGGCCTGGGCAAGACCACGCTCGCCAACATCCTCGCCAGGGCGATGGGCGCCAATCTCAAGTCCACCAGCGGACCGACCATCGAAAAGGCGGGTGACCTCGCCGGCCTGCTCACCAACCTCGAAGAGGGCGACGTGCTCTTCATCGACGAGATCCATCGCCTGCAAAAAACCATCGAGGAATACCTTTACCCGGCAATGGAGGATTTCAAACTCGACATCATCATCGACCAGGGACCGAACGCGCGCAGCGTGCGCCTGAACCTGCCCCGCTTCACGCTTATCGGCGCCACGACCCGCAGCGGTCTGCTCACCGCGCCGCTCCTGACGCGCTTCGGCGTCCGCGAACGACTCGACTACTATCATGCCGAACAATTGCAGCAGATCGTCGTCCGGTCGGCGCGTTTGCTGAATGTCGAGGTCGAGGACGCGGGCGCGCACGAAATCGCCCGGCGCAGCCGTGGCACACCCCGCATCGCGAACAATTTGCTTCGCCGCGTCCGCGATTACGCCCAGGTCAAACACGACGGCCGCATCAGCGGCACCGTCGCCGACAAGGCGCTCGCCATGCTGGAAATCGACCAGAACGGCCTCGACGAAATGGACAAACGCATTCTCGAGGCGGTCATTGTGAAGTTTGGCGGCGGTCCGGTGGGCGTCAATTCGCTCGCGGTCGCTGTGGGCGAAGAACCGGACACAATCGAAGAAGTGTACGAACCCTACCTGATCATGGAGGGTTATCTGAACCGCACGTCCCAGGGCCGCGTGGCGACCGAACTGAGTTTCAAGAAGCTCGGGTTGAAAACGGGAACCGGGAACCAGCCGGGTTTGTTGTAGGCAGCTTTTTGGGGCGCGGGCGGACAGGGTGAATCGAAGTCGTTCCATGAAGAACGAGACGAAGAGACGGTTCACGGAAGCCTCCATTCGCTTTTGCGCACGCATCGGGACCATGAACCGGTCCGAATCCCCCTCACCCGTCCTCCGGACACCTCTCCCCCATCGGGGGAGAGGGACGGGGTGGGGACGGGGTGAGGGGGCGCGGTTCATGGAGAGGAGTTTGACTTTCCGGCTCAATGGAGGGGCCCTATAGCTGACAGCAATGTCCAAACAGACTCCAGGCAGATCGCGAAGGGGAACCCGGTGGGTCGTAGTCGTCGTTTGTCTCGTCGCATTCGCGGCCCTCTTCCTGGCGAACCGTCAACCCGACGCGAATGCGGCAAGGTACCAAGGCAAGACGGCTCAGGAATGGTTCAATCTCATGGTAGCGGAGAGGAATGGCCATAGTCCGCAAGCGCGAAAAGAACAGATCCGGGCAATACGGGAACTGGGAACGAACAGTATTCCCATCGTGATTGACGCGTTCAAACGTGAGAACGGGAAGACGGAGAGCCTCCTTCAGGCTCTCTGGAGAAAATCACCGCAGTTCGTTCGGCGTAAGATCTCCGAGCCTGTCTCCAGCCGCGATCTCCGTGAAGTGGCAAGAGAGGTGGCAAGCGGGCTCCAGGAAGAGCATCGCAGGGAAGTGGGGCGCTCAGTCGTACCGCATCTGTTGCGCGTGTTTGAGACGGCCCCGGGTTCGGAGCGCTCCTATATCCTCGCCGGATTTATCCGGGATCTTGAGCCAGACGCCGAGGCCCGGAAGCGAGCACCGCGCTGCCTGCCATTCGCGAGCTCGAGAATCATCCAGACGCTACCGTAAGCAGCCGGGCCGCAGAGGTGCTCAAGAAACTGTCCCTCCCACGCAACACTCCTTAATTGCCGTGCCGAATCGTTGGTTTTGCCTCCCCGAAGGCCTCGTTTAACATCTTTATGGCCGCGGTCACCAGCATCTCGCCTGAACCTTCGTCGCAGCGCGCGCTCACGACTTCATAGTTGCCTTCAGCATAGGCCGAACGATTGGGGATATAACCAATCGAGCCGTTCGCGAGTTCGGCGATGTGGGTCTGCTTGAACGGCGA
>DATEKZ010000156.1:0-7638 GCA_035277185.1 Verrucomicrobiia bacterium | reverse complement strand
CAAAATCTACATGTTCGGGAAACTGTCCGGCTTCTGACGCCGCGGGCGCTCAAGGCCGAGTTCCCGATGACCGAACGCTCGAACCAGGCGGTGGTCGAAGGCCGCGCGGCCGTGAAGCGCATCCTGCGCCGGGAAGATCCGCGCCTGCTGGTGATCGTCGGCCCCTGCTCGATCCACGATGTCGAGGGCGCGCTCGAATATGCAAAAAGACTGAATCGGCTGCGCGAGGACTTGTCCGACCAGCTCTGTGTCGTGATGCGCGTCTATTTCGAAAAACCGCGCACCATCATCGGGTGGAAAGGATTGATCAACGATCCGCATCTGGACGGGTCATACGACATTGAGACCGGGCTGAAGAAGGCGAGGCGACTGCTTTTGCAGATCACCGACATGGGGCTTCCCGCGGCCACCGAATTTCTCGATCCCATCGTTCCGCAATACACTGCCGACCTCGTGAGCTGGGCAGCGGTTGGCGCACGCACCACCGAGTCGCAAACGCATCGGGAGATGGCGAGCGGCCTTTCCATGCCGGTCGGTTTCAAGAACGCGACGGACGGCAGTTTGCAGATCGCCATCGACGCCATGACGTCGGCCCGGGCGCCGCACAATTTTCTGGGTATCGACCAGGACGGCGTCACCAGTATCATACGTACAACGGGCAACCCGGACGGACACGTGGTGCTGCGCGGCGGCCGGTTGCAGGCGAATTATGATCCCGCGAGCATTGCCCAGGCGACGGCGACGCTGGAGAAGGCGGGATTGCCGGCGGTGTTGATGGTGGATTGCAGCCACGCGAACTCGGGAAGACAACACGCGCGCCAGGAGGAGGTCTGGCGCAGCGTGATGGCGCAACGGGCCGAGGGAAACGCGGCGTTAATCGGATTGATGGTCGAGAGCTATCTCGACGAAGGCAACCAGCCGATTCCGAAGACTCCTGCGGAGTTGCGTTACGGCGTTTCCATCACGGACGCGTGCGTCGGATGGGAGACCACGGAGCGGATGCTGCGGCACGGGCAGGAGGTGGTCGCCGGCGCACGTTCTCTTTTAGCGTAACGTAGCGGAGTCAGATCTGCTCCAGCTTCCCCGTGCTGTCGCCCACGCGTTCCGCCGCCACGCCCATCCGGTCGAGCATGGAGAGGTAGAGATTAGTCATCGGCGTTTCCTTTTCCAGCTTGAGATGGCGGCCCGGGGTCAGCGTGCCGCCGCCGCGACCGGCCAGGAGAATCGGGAGATTGTCGTGGTTGTGCCGGTTGCCGTCGCCGATGGCACCGCCATAAACGATCAGGCAGTTGTCGAGCAGCGTCCCGTCGCCTTCCTTTACCGATTTCAATTTGTTGAGGAAGTAAGCGAATTGTTCCGTGTGGAAGCGATTGATCTTCCCAATCTTTTGCTTCTTTTCCTCGTTGCCGCCGTGATGTGACAGGTCGTGATGCCCTTCCGACACGCCGATGAACGGATACGGGCGGTTGCTGCCGTCGTGCGCGACGATGAAGGTCGAAATGCGCGTGGTGTCGGTCTGGAACGCGAGCGCCAGCAAATCATACATCAAATGGAGATGTTGCCCGTATTCGCCCGGGATGCCGGTCGGCTTGGCAAAATCGGGCTGTGTTGCCGCGAACTTCTCGGCCTGTTCAATGCGGGTCTCCAGTTCTCGCACGGCCGTGAGATACTCGTCGAGTTTTCGGCGGTCCGTATAGCCCAGCTTCGACTTCAACCCGTTGGCATCTTCGAGGACGAAATCCAGGATGCTCTTCTTGTAGGCCTGGCGTCGGGCGCGGTTTTCCTCGATTTCCCCGCTCGCGCCTCCGGAGAAAAGGCGCTCGAACACGAGCCGGGGATCGACTTCCGGGGGCATTGGGGTTGATTCGGTCTTCCATGCAAGATTGAACTGATAGGCGCAACTGTAACCGGAATCACATTCACCGGCCTGGCGTCCCTTGTCGCAGCTCAGTTCCAGCGAAGGCAACCGGGTATGCTTGCCGATCTTTTCCGCGGCAATCTGGTCAACGGAAACGCCGGCTTTGATGTCCGCGCCGGCGGTCTTGCGCGCCTGGCAACCGGTGAGAAATGTGGCTGACGCGCGGGCGTGGTCGCCGGCACCGTCGCCATTCGGGCGCGCTTTGTCGTGGGCGAGACCGCTGATGACCTGCAAATCTTTCTTGAACGGCGCGAGCGGTTCAAGGATGCCGGGCAAATCGAAGTCCGTGCCGACCGTCTTGGGTGTCCAATCGGCCATGTTCGCACCGTTCGGAATATAGACAAAAGCGATCCGTTTCGGGAATGCCTTGGCGGTTTTGCCTGCGCCGAACACCTTGACCGGAGCCATGGCTTCGAGCATCGGCAGGGCCATCACGGTTCCCAATCCCTTCAAAAAAGTCCGGCGCGGTACACGCCACGTCTTATTCATAATTCTTTGTCGCCCAGTATGGGGCGATAGTAAGCATACGTATTATCAAACACAAGTCCGAACTTTGGAGCGATGGAGTCCTGGAGCGGTGGAGTGTTGGTCTCGATTCGCCGATCGTCCACTCCGCACTCCCTTAGTCCATCACTCCTTCTCATCGCGTCGCCTGCGCCGTCTGCGCCGCTTCCCCGCGTCGCATCTGAAATGGCGTGCTTTTCGCGATTTCCACAATCAGCGTCGAGAATCGGTAACGGTTCTTCGCCAGCCGTTTGGTAACTTCGTCCACAGCGCACTTGTCGTAGTACTCCAGACCGCGACCCAGCCCGTACGTCAGCATTTTCTCCGCCAGACAGCGGACGAAGTCGTCCCTCTTCCGCTTCAGCAGCACCGCCTTCAAGTCCGTGGCGCCCGCAAACGATTCTCCGGTCACCAGCTTACCGGACGGATCGATGGCCGCTTCGCCGTCCTTGTCGCGCCAGGCGCCGATGGCGTCGAAGTTCTCAAGGCCAAACCCGATCGGGTCCATGCGCGCGTGGCAGGAGGCGCACAGCGGGTTGTCGCGATGCTGCTCCATGCGCTGGCGCAGAGTGCCGCTCAGCTCGCCGCCTTCCTTCAATTCAGGCACGTCCGGCGGCGGCGGCGGCGGCGCGCTGCCCAACAGGTTTTCCAGCACCCATTTGCCGCGCTTGACCGGCGATGTCCGCGTCGGGTTGGAGGTCACGGTCAAAATGCTGGCTTGCGTCAGCAGCCCGCCGCGCTTGGTCCCTTTGAGCGACACGCGCTGAAAATCGTCTCCTTGGACGCCACCAATGCCATAGAAACGGGCCAGGCGTTCGTTGACAAAGGTGTAGTTCGCATCCAGGAACTCCAGGATACTGCGGTCTTCGTTCAGGATCGTTGCAAAAAAGAGCTGCGTCTCCTGAAGCATGGCCTCGCGGAGCGGGTCGTCGAACTGGGGAAACGCTTTCTTGTCCGGCGCAGCCAGTTGGAGGTTCCGCAGTTGCAGCCATTGACCGCCGAAATTATCGACCAGCGCCTTCGCCTTCGAGTCCTTCAACATTCGCTTCACCTGCGCATCGAGGTTCTTGCGGAGGGTTCTGCGCCCGGCCTGGCCGAATAGCTCGTCGTCCGGCATTGTGCTCCAGAGGAAATAGGAGAGCCGCGAAGCAAGAGCAAATTCGTCGATGGGATAAATGGGATCGGGATTGTTCGGGTCGGGCTGCAATTCGCCACGGAACAGGAAGTGGGGGGACACCAGCGCGGCTGTCAGCGCCACCTTCACGCTCGCTTCAAACGTCTCGCCGTCCTTGTCGGCCATCTCGAACAACTGCATCAGGCGATCGACCTCGACCGCAGTCACCGGCCGGCGATAGGCGCGCCGGGCGAACGCGCCGATGATCTCCCGCGCCGTTTCCATCCGGGTGAACAGGTCCGGCTGGCGGAAGAAAATACGCGTGTGCGTCGGAGGCAATTGTGGCGTCGTTTCCTCCGACGGATTCACCACTTCCAGGTAAACGACGATCAGGTTGCGGTCGCGGTTTTTGGGATTCGGGTCTTTCAGATTGCGATAGTTGTTCAAGTAGGCCGCCGCGAACCTGCGTTTGCCGGCCGCCACCCGGACGCGCGTTTCATAAACCTGGGGGGCGTTCTCTTCCGCCGTGACTTCGAACCGCTTCATTTCCTTGCCGTCGATGCTGAGCGACATTTTTGCCGGTTCGGGCCCGGCCTGCTCCCCATACGCCCGGGCGCGAAGGATGTAATCGCCGTCGCGCGGGAACTCGACCGTGGAGCCGAGGTCGCCCTCGCGGGTCAGCGACCGCGCGCCGCCGCCCAGAGGGTCACCCGGCGCTGTCCCGTCAAGCGCCGCCGCCGGAAGGCGCTGCGTGGCGGGGCGCGGCCTGGTGTCGGCAATGATCGCCTTGTCCAGGATCTTCTCCGCCGCCGTCAGGTACTTTTCCAGCAGCATCGGCGGGAGCGAAAGCACGTCGCCGATGTTGTCGAACCCGTAGCCGGAATCGTCGGCCGGAAAATCGTCCGCCGGCCGGAAATCGACCCCGATCAGGTCGCGGATGGTGTTGTTGTACTCGACCCGATTCAGCCGGCGGATCGTGACGCGGCCCGGGTCGGGGTTGTCGCAGTCGCACTTGAAAATCTCCGATTGTATCCATTCCGCGATCACTTTTCGCTCCTCGGGCGTCGGTTGCGGCTTGTTCTCGGGTGGCATTTCGTGGGACTGAAGGTTCTTGAGCACCTTCTCGAACACCGTCCGGTCGCGCTGCACCGACGCAACGTCGGAATAGATCCGCAGATCCAGCTCGGCCTTCTTTTTCTCTCCGTGGCAATTGTAGCAATACTTGCTCAGCAGCGGCTTCACCCGCTTTTCGAATGCGGCATCCTCGGATTTCCCGGCCGTCTGGCTGCGCGATTTCCCGGCGGATTCGGCCGGCGTCATCACGGCGTAATGCAAACCCAATGCGATCACACTGTACAGGACGACGACACGTTTGGTCATGACTTTAGACTGACGCGACACGGAGCGGCTTTATTTCGATTTTTTCACAAATAGCGGCCGATTTGGCAACGCAAAACCCGCTGAATAGTGGCTCAGTTTGCAACACTTGGCCACTACCCATTGATTGCCGCTTGAAGCACGGCGCTGGCCAGTCAGGATTGTCCCGTCGAGATTCTCCTTGGCAGAAGGGCCGGTCGTTTGAAATTTTAGAGGTACCGATGCTGAATCCGACCCTCACTCACGCCCTGGCTCTGGCGTTCGTCCTGATGCCCTCACAGGCGGCGGAACCCAGGGCGACGGACGCCGCGGACCCGGACGCAATCCGGTTCAGCCGCGACATCGCTCCGATCCTGGTCAGGAAATGCGTGACCTGTCATGGGCCGGAGAAATCGAAGGGTGGCTATCGCCTGGACACGTTCGAGTTGTTGATGAAAGGCGGTGAGAGCAAGACGCCGGCGGTGACGCCCGGCCAACCCGCTGAAAGCCAACTCTATCGGCTGATCACCGCGGACGACGAGGATGACCGGATGCCGCAGAAGGACGAGCCTCTGCCATCCGCGCAGATTGAACTCATCGAACGCTGGATTCGACAAGGCGCTCAGTTGGACGGCACGGACCCCAAGGCCACGCTGGCGACGCTGATTCCCAGGGTTCCTCATCCTGACCCGCCGGCCGTGTATCGCCGTCCGGTCCCGATCATGGCACTGGCCTTCAGTCCGGACGGACAGGAACTGGCTGCGGGTGGCTACAACGAGATTACGATCTGGAATCCGACCACTGGAAGCCTGTTGCGCCGCGTCAGGAACGTGGCGCAGCGGACGCAGGACCTCGCCTATAGCCCCGACGGCTCTTTGCTTGCTGCCGCGGGCGGAGTTCCCGGCCAGCTCGGCGAAGTCGCGTTGTTCAGCCCGGCGGACGGTTCTGCCGGGAGGGTGGTGGCGACGATGCCGGACATGGCATTGTCGGTGAGGTTCAGTCCGGACGGGACCCGGTTGGCGTCCGGCGGCGCGGACAATTCGATTCGCATCTGCGAAGTTGCCAGCGGCAGGGAACAACTCGTCATTCAGCAGCACGCCGATTGGGTCATGACGGTGGCGTGGAACCCGGAGGGCACTCAATTGGCATCCGCCAGCCGCGACCGGACCGCGAGAATCTACGACGCGAAGACCGGCGAGTTGGAGGCGACCTACGCCGGGCATCAGGGACCGGTGTTTGCGGTGGCATTCGCTCCCGACGGCAAACGGGCTTTTTCTGCCGGCCGTGACAAGCGGATTCACGTCTGGGAAGCCGGCGATGGCAAGAAGGCGGGTGAGATCGAAGGAGGTGACGACGAGATTCTCAGGTTGCTGGTGCGGGAAACCACGGTGTTCAGTTGCTCGGCGGATAAGAAGGTTCGCCAGCATTCAATCGACAAGAAAGAACTCGTACGGACCTGTGCGGGTCACACCGATTGCGTCTATGCGCTCGCCCTCGATGCCAGGGCACAACGCCTTGCCACTGGCAGTTATGACGGAGAAGTCCGCGTCTGGAGTGTTGAAAACGGCCAGTTGCTGACGACGTTCATCGCGGCGCCAGGACTTGCGCAACAGAGTCCGACCAGGAACCCTCGCGAATAACCCCCGCGGCGGCGGGACCCCTACCTCGACCGCGTCCGCGACCTGCCCAGGTTCGTACAGAATTTTGTCGCATATGCGACAAAATTCTGTACGACGTGTTCAGTGCCCGATTTGGGGCTCGATGACGCGGTCACGCGAAAAAGTCGTTTGCCGTTGGCAGGCTTTCGCCTAATTTCACGCCATGTTCAAACCGGCGGACCTGTTCGATCTCACCCAGACGGAACACGCGGCGTTGTTCGACGGCTGTGAACACGCGTGGGATGCGTTCAAGAAGCTGAAGGACTACTTGAGCGCGAATTTGCGCGTCGGCCTGCACAATCGCTGCGAAGGCGACGCTTACATCGGGAAACAGGTTTTTATCGGCGAAGGCACGGTGGTCGAGGACGGTGTCATGATCAAGGGCCCCGCTATTATCGGCCGGGACTGCCAAATCCGGCACAACGCATACTTCCGGGAGAACGTCATCGTCGGCAACCACTGCGTGGTGGGAAACTCGTGCGAACTCAAGAACGTCATGATGTTCAACAACTGCCAGGTGCCCCATTTCAACTATGTCGGCGACTCGATTCTTGGCCATAAATCCCACCTCGGCGCCGGGGTGAAGGTGTCGAACGTCAAACTCGATAATTCCAACGTGATGGTGGAGATCGATGGCAGGCCATTTGATACCGGCCTGCGAAAGTTCGGCGCGTTGATCGGTGACGGAGTGGACATCGGCTGCAACGCGGTATTGAACCCCGGCAGCGTCATTGGCCGCGGGGCGGTGATCTATCCCAACGTCAACTGGCGGGGCATCCTGCCTGCCAACATGATTGCGAAGAACAAAGCGACTGTGGAAGTCGTCACCCGCCGGCCTCGGACGAAGTGAGTCTCCAGCGCAGGCATGATCAGCGTCATCGAATCGCACCCCGCCGGTTCCGGCACCGACCTCGTTAAACAGGTCCAGGAGATTTTTTCGCCGGCCGGCCTCTTGTCGCGCGCGAAAAACTTCGAGTATCGGCCGCAGCAACAGGAGATGGCGGTCGCCGTCGCGGAGGCGCTCGAACGAAAGGAGCACCTCGTGGTCGAAGCCGGCACGGGGGTCGGCAAGAGCCTCGCCTACCTCA
>DATEKZ010000155.1:0-5464 GCA_035277185.1 Verrucomicrobiia bacterium | reverse complement strand
TACGCCGTCGGCTTGGACAGGAATGAATTTTAGAACATCTCCGCAGCCCGGCCGGGAGGGCAGATTCAGCCCGATCCTTCTGTTTGCTTGTCTCCTTGTCACGAATGGCGTTTCGCAGACGCACCGTTTCGCCGGCGCCGGTCTGTTCGCCGCGGCCGCTCCGACGGAATCCGGAATCGAAGGCGCGCCCCTTCCCGCCTTTCATGAAAACATCTGGTTCTGGATCGCGGCCGGTTTCGGCCTTCTGCTGGCGGGCCTGATTGTGCTGGAATTGAAACGCCGGCTTTCGGGAAGCGCGCGGTTTCCGGCCCGGCAATCGATCAGCGACGGTTCCTCTTCAACCATTTCACAGACGACCTACGTCAACCGCGGAACCGACACGGGCGACGAGCAACCGATCAGCGCGCCGCCGACGGAAACGGCAAGCGCGGACATCTCCTTCTGGCGGCAGCGGGCGATGGCCGCCGAATCGCGCGCGGAGCGGGCCACGGCCGTGGTGCGGGCCGGTTTGACGCCGCACCTGGCGCGCATGATGAAAGACCAGCTGGTCTGGACCCTGATGGCGCAGCGAAGCCGGATGACTTCGACCCAGGACACCGGCGCGGTGCTGGTGGCTGAACTGGAGCAACGGTTGGAGCAGATCCAGTCCGAGTTCGAGTCGCGCGTGGAAACGTACGAAAAGCGGATCACGGAACTGCAGTGCGAACTGGAGACTAAAAGCCAGCTCAACAAGGAATTGCTCGGCGCAACCATCGACATGGCAAAGAAAGCGCTGAACGATGTCGCTGTCCGGCATCCCAATTCCCCGTTTGCGTCGAGGCGTCGCAGTCAACAGGCCGTGGAAGAAAAGAAGGCCAAAGCGGTTTCCCCCGAAAGACTCTCCTTCGGCGACATCATGGCGCGGCGCGCCTCGAAGGACCGGTGAGGCGGGCGCGGGCGCCCGCTCAGGCGGCGACCGACTTCTGCTCCGTCCTCAACGCCTTCTCGTAACATTCCAGCGCCTCGCGGAAACGCTGCAGTTTGTTGCAGACGGCGCCCTTGTAAAGGTAGGCGAGCGTAAAGGAATCGTTCAGGGCGATGGCACGGTCGTAGCTCTCGATCGCTTCCTCCATCTTCTGCATTCGTTCCATCGCCAGGCCTTTTTTGACGAAGACATCGGAGTTCTTCGGATCGAGCGCGATCGCCTTGTTGAAGCACTCGATCGCCTCCTCGATCTGTCCCAGATTGACGAGCGACTGGCCTTTGCCCAGCAACACCGAAACTTCCGAGCGATGCTCGGTGTCAGCGGAGGAGTGTGACACCGTCGATGCGCTGTGCGCCAGTTTCGGGTGGGCGGCGCCGCGTTCTTCGCCTGCCGCCGGCGCGGAGGAGAGGATCTTGGCGGCGCCCTCCGGGTGCGTTTCCCCGCCGCCGTCCAGGGTGTGATGGGAATGTTCCAGCTCTTTGATGCGTTTTTCCAACCGCGCCATCGCCTCGGCAAAACGCACGCTGGCCTGCTCGAACTGAACCGGCCCAATACCGTGCAGATCTCCCGCGCCCAGGGCGGCGTGGTCGGCGCCACGCCCGAGCGCGTAGCCGGCGGGCAGGTTCATGGCCAGCTCGGAAAACCGGTTGATGGCCCGGGCCAGAATCGCCGCGGCAATGATGATGCCAAGGAATCCCAGGCCCGCGAACAGCCCCGCGACCGTGAGAAAGGTCCGGTTGGAGTCGCGCAAGGCCGCCAGTTCGCGCTCCTGCCGCTGCGCCAGGCTACGCTCGATCAGTTCCAGCCGCTCCTTCAAAGTTTCGTTGACCTTTGTGGAAAGCGCGTCGGATTCACGCGCAGTCCGTTCCATGACGTCTTTCGAGGAGGCGCTGACCTCTGCCCGGGAGGCGCTGACCTCTGCCCGCAACTGTTCGAGAGCCTGCTCGATGGCCTGCCGGTCCTGTTGCAGAAGGGCGGCGATCGCCTCGTTGGACACGGCGGCGACGCGATTGGTCCAGATGAGCGGCTCGGCGGCATGGACGGCGGCTCCCAACTGGAGGGCGCAGATGAACGAGCAAAGAAGAGAGTGTCGGTGACGGGAATGCATGGCAATAAATCGAGAGCGATGTACTGAACGTAGAAAAACTGTCCGTAGAAGCAAGACGAAAATCGGGTTGGAGAGAGCAGGCGCCGGTTGACGGCTACGAACTCGCGCTCGTATAACGCCGGACAGACACGCGCCAGACGGCTTCCGAGATCAGCAAACAACCCAGCGCCATCCCGAGCAGGAGGAGCAGTTCGAACGGAGAGCCGAGTTTCTGCACCAGCAGTTTCACCGGCACATTCGAGACGAGCAGCATCGGGATGGCAAAGGTGAAGAAGACTTTGAACAAACCCTTGAACGCCGCGTCAGGAAGCCGGGCGATATTGAACAGGTTGTAATAGGCCCACACGATGCCCTGCGCCTGCACGGCCCAGAAGCTGACCGTCGCCAGCAGAAACATCAGCGAATAATGAATGATCATGCCCACCGCGCACAGGATCAGGAAGCCGAGCACCAGGCCGGCCGACGGGGACAGGCCGAGCTGTTTTGCGGCATAGACGGCGACGGCGACAGCGGTCCCGGCGTTGACGAATGCGCCCAGGTCCATTTGCCGCACCGAAACGATGAAGCGCGTGTTTACGGGCAGCATCAGCAGAAAGTCGAGTTTACCGGTCCGGACCAGTTCGGAGAGGTTGGTGCAGTTGACGAGAAAAAACGCCTGGAACAACTGCTGGATGAAATGGCTGGCGCCCATGAGCAGCACCACCTGCCATTTCGACCAGCCGGCGATGCTTTCCGTGTGCATATACATGACGCCAATGAAACTGAGTTGCAACGCAAACCAGAGCAGCTCGACAACGATCCAGAGCAGGAAATTCGTCTTGAACGTCATCTCGCGGACCACGGAATTGCGGGCGAGCAACGCGTAGATGCCGAGATAACGGCGCAAGGTTGAGAACGCGCCGCGGCTTGGTGGTCGAAACGTTTCTTCTGCCATGCTCAGCCTCCGAACGCCGCGTATTTGCGGACGCCCCTGCTCCAAATCAGGCGCGCAAGGCCGTACAACACCATGACCCAGAGCGCCTGGACCACCAATCCCCATCCCAGCACAGCGCCGCTGGTCTTGCCGAGGTAAACGCTCACCGGAAAAAACATCTGATACGGAAAGGGCGTGAAATCGAGCGCCTGCGAAACCAGGGGGGGCAGAATATCGAGCGGAAACAAGTGGCCGCCCGCGATGTATTCGATCGCGAACAGAATGAAGATGAAAGTGGACACCTCCAGCACCCAAAACGCCAGCATCGCCATCGTGAACGAAATCAGAAACTGGAGCATTGCCGTCAGGAAGACCGCCACGAAAAACCAGCCCAGTGTCGGGAGATCCGCAGGCAATACAAAGTACTTCCGCAGATAAAAAATGAACAAGGCCACGGGCAACGCCGCGACAACGCAATAGATCATCCGGCCCGAAAAAAACAGGCACAGCCGGTAATACAGGTAGTCGATCGGCTTGAGCAGGAACTGGCTGATCGTCCCCTCGCGAATGTCGCCGGCAATCTGCCAGTCGTCGTCCGTGACGGCCGTGAGCGCATCGACAATGGTCACGATGAGATAATAAGAGATCATCTCGGCGAGCGAGTACGTGGCCACGGTTGCCGCGTCCGGCTTGCCGGCGAAGACCGCCTGCCAAAGAAAGATGGTGGCGGTAAGCGGGATCAGCCCGAACGCGGCGCGGAAGAGAAAGTTCAGCCGATAGACGAGCGTGTTCTGGATGCCGACATTGATGACGTGCCAGTATTTCCGCACACGAGGAGTCTAGTGGGAGCGACGCGGGAGGGAAGGCGTTTTTCGGTCGTGGCTCCACCCTTCCGATTCTCCTCGCTTGCCCTGATGCGCGACAGTCCGTAAAACGGGCGCGTGAAAAAGCAACCCCCCGCGGCGACCGTCCAGGGCATGGCTTCGGGCCTGCGCCGTTATCTTTATTTTACGGCAGCGGTTACCGGCGCGGCGATCATGATCGTCGAAATCCTCGGCGCGAAGATGCTCGCCCCGTACGTCGGGACGTCGCACTTCGTCTGGACGGCGCAAATCGCGGTCACGCTGATGGCGCTGGCGGCCGGTTATTTTGTGGGTGGCTGGCTGGTGGACCGTTCGCCGCGACTGACGCGGCTTTACGGCGCCATCCTGGTCGCCGCGGCCTATCTCTGTGTCACCGTTTTGGCGGTTGGGCCGGTGGCCTATTGGTGTCTCCAGTTCAAACTGGCCCTGGGGTCGCTGCTGGCTTCGGCGTTCCTCTTTTTCGTCCCGCTCTCTTTGCTGGCGATGGTCGGACCGTTCTTCATTCGCGTCCTGACCAGCTCGGTCAGCAGCGTGGGCGGAAACGTGGGCCGGCTCACCGCCCTGAGCACTCTCGGCAGTTTTGTCGGCACCCTGCTCATCGGTTATGTGCTGATTCCGTTCCTGCCCAATTCGTGGACCATGTACCTGACAGCGGGCCTCCTGTTTGGCGTCGTCGCCGTGTATTTCCTCGTCTGGGAGAAGAAGTCGCGGGACCGGCCGGCGGTCGCGGCGGGCGTGCTGGCCGGATTGTTTATCGGTTTCATCGGTGTGCGAAAGGATAGCCGCAGCATTTTCTCCAATTCCACCGAGATTTTTCGCGGCAATTCCAACTTCGGCCAGTTACAGGTTGTCGATGCCGGGAGCGGGGCACGCCGCTACTACCTCAATGATTACCTCGTGCAGAACATTTACGATCCTGCGGAACAGCAGAGCACGACCCTGTTCACCTACATGCTCCACGACCTGGCCCGCGCGTACGCGCCACGGATCGAAAGCGCTCTTTGCATCGGGCTGGGCGTCGGTGTCGTTCCCACGCGACTCGGAAGCGAGGGGATCCGGGTGGATGTGGTGGAAATCAACCCCGCCGTGGTTCCTCTGGGAGAGCGCTATTTCGGGTCGCAACCAAACCGGTTCAACCTGTTCATCGGTGACGGCCGGCATTTCGTCAACGCGACCACCAACCGGTACGACGTGATCGTGCTTGATGCATTTCTCGGCGACTCCTCGCCGTCGCACCTGATGACGCGGGAATCCTTCGACGCGATGCGCCGCATCATGAATCCGGGCGGCGTTCTGGTGATCAACTGTTTCGCCGACTTCAATTCGGGCACGGACTTTTTCGGGGCTTCGCTGGACAAGACGTTGAAACACGTCTTCCCCGGCGTGCGCATTCATGCGGCGGGGAACGGGAATGTTTTCTTCGTCGCCTCGAACCGGGAAGAACTCCGCATCCTGCGTTCGCCGGACTTCAACCGGGTGCACGCGTCCTGCCGCGACCAGGCGCGGGCCGCCTTTGCGGGCATCGTTGAGGCCAATCCGCGGAGCGGCATCGTTTTGACCGACGATTACAACCCGGTCGAGTTTTACGATGCGGCGAACCGGGAACGCATCCGGCG
>DATEKZ010000154.1:0-8375 GCA_035277185.1 Verrucomicrobiia bacterium | reverse complement strand
GGCGCCATCGCCCCGCCCAGGGTGTTCAACGCCATGGCACGCCCCACTCCCCCGTTCTCTCGCTTCGCCCATTGCACGAGATGACTGAAGACCGAACCCATCAAGATGGTCGGCAACGCGAAGACCATGGCCGCCACCGTGAACTCGGCCAGTGCGACCGCCCAAGGGCTGTCTCCCCAGGCCGCGCGAAGCCGTTCAAACACCGACGCGGCGCGCGACAGCATCCACACCCCGAACAGACAGGTCACCGAGAGGCTCGATAGCAGCCAACTGAGCGCAGGAGCGAATGTCACGCGCCGGAGCTTCCACTGGCACAGCGCGGCGCCGATAGTCGTTCCGAGCAAATAGACCCCCAGCGTAACCGTGAACGTGTAAACGGTCCCTTCCAGCACGTGGCTCAGTGCGCGCACGCCCAACACCTCGTAACCGATCCCCAGAAGACCCGTGAAGAACACCGGAAGGAAAAGCTGACCGGGCGACACGACGGCGACGGGCGTTCGTTTCGCGGCGAGTGGTTGACCGTGCATGCCTCTCTCGATCTGCAACACGATCAACCCGCATGCGACGTTCAGTCCTGCAAGCAGCAGGACGGTCTTGCGGAAACCCATCGCCGGCGCAAGCAGGAACGTGCTCGCCAGCACTCCAGCGACTGCTCCCAACGTATTCACCCCATAGAGCGACGCGACGCACTTTCCGTCACCCGTTAGTGGCGCGACGAAGCGCTCCATCGCGGGCAACGTCGCGCCCATCGCTGCCGTCGCCGGAAGCAATGCAACGAGCGGCAAGGCGAACGCGACCAACCATTGAAGCAAAGGCCCGGCGTCGATTCCGACGAGCCTGGGAGACAAGCCGTTGACGTAAGGGATGAGAAGAATCGACAGGAATCCCCAGAGACCAATGACAACCTCCAATGCCGCGTACCATCGCCCCGGCCGACCGCCGCGGCTGACCGGACCGTCCAACAACCATGCGCCCAGTGCCAGCCCTCCGAAAAATGCGGCGACGACCGCGAGCATCGCCGGCAGTTCATGGCCGAGGCCGGTCGTGAGCATGCGGGTCCAGGCGACCTGGTAGCCCAGCCCGCAGAGGCCGGACAAAAAAAAGACCGCGTAAAGCGCGGGCAGCTTGAGATGCGGCTGCATCGTATTGGTGCCGATTGGCGAGTACAAATGGAGAGTAGGGATAATCAGGCGACGCCGCAAGCCAACCTGAACAGACGCGTGAGATTTCGATCGCAGGAAAGGAAGGAATGCTCTCCGCGCCTGACATCGAAAATGCGCTCGAGTTTCCGGCGGGCGCCAACAAAATCGGTGCCGCTGCGGCCTGGAAGGCCGCGGTCCGAAATGCGTTGAGACGACGACGGATTTGATCCTCTGGACGAAGGTGATACAGTGACACGGAAACACGCTATGAACGCAGTTCAATCACTCGCTGCCGGTCTGGCTATCGTCACTCTGGTTGGCTGCACGAGCGCCGCTGGCGCCGATCCATTGACTCTCCGTTCGCTGGGCAAAGGCGGATTCAGCGGCATCAAGGACGTGAGACAGGAAGTCATCAAGGACAAAGCTGCCTGGGAGAAGCTCTGGACGGAGCACACTAAAACCACCCGGACCGCCACTCCAGTGCCGGAGGTCGATTTTGCCAAAGAGATGGTCATCGTGGCGACCCAGGGAACCAAACGCACGGGTGGTTATTCCGTCGAAATCGTGAGCGCGGAACCGGCGGGCAAGAAATTTCGAGTTGCGGTCAAACAGGCGTCGCCGCCGCCGGGCGCCCTGGCGATCCAGGCGTTGACCGCGCCGTTTCATTTCGTTGCCGTGCCGCGAAGCGACCTGGAAGTCGAGTTCATCGAACCGAAGGCGGAAGGAAAGTAATCGCGTCAACCATCTCCCTCCGGAGCAGGATTGGTGAACTTGCGGCGAACCTTTCTTTTGCATTCGTTTTACATCTTTCTGACAATTGGCCTCGTTCCCGTTCGTAGGATGATGATATGAAAGCCAGTCAAACCACACTCCAAAGCCAGTTCGCCCGTCCGGCCGTTTGCGCGACGGGAATCGGCGCGCGCAGTTCGGCGCGGTTAGACTCAATCAAACTCCTGGCCGTGCTGCTCGCCTTACTCGGCATCGGCGCCACACGCGCCCTCGCCAGCGATCCGGTCGGCATCTACGCCCTCGTGGACAAGGTCGTTTTTGAACCCAACGAAACCAACCCGGAGCGGGTTCAAATCTGGGGCGCCTTCGCGATCGCGGAAGGCCGCGGCTACACGTACAGCAACGCCGAGCGCGGTTACCTGTACTACAAAATCAACTCCGAGAAACCGGCGGCCTGCCGCAATGAGTGGTCGGACCTGAAGTCGGTTGCGGGCACGGGTGAGTTCGTCGCCTTTGGCAGTCGCCACGCGGAAAAAGGAAAGTTGCGGAAGAAGGATGCGAAAGCGGAGAATCCGGACACATATCCAATTGCCATGGGTCTGAAGAAAATCCGCGAAGAAAAGGATTACGAGCCGTTGAAGCAGCTTGCGAAGCTGCGCGATGCGAAGCCGAAGGAGAAACCCGAGAAATCCAAATGACGGAGGGCCATGCCTGCCACGTTCATCAACGAGGCAACCCGCGCCACAACACCGTGGCGAACAAGCCTTTCCTCACCCGGTTCTTCGCCGGTGAGACCACCCTCTCCCCCACCGGGGGAGAGGGACGGGGTGAGGGGGTTCAGAGGCCGCGCGGGTTCATGGGAGCAATGCACTCAAAAAGTCCGGGACGTTCTCACCGTGCCAGCCATCTACAGAACGGCACGGGAGACTGACCGTGAAACCAGGAGCGTCCTGCGCCACGGCGCATGGGACGTTCTCTTCGTTGGGCTGGCGTTGGCCCACGGCGCACTGCTCCTGTCAGTTCCCTCGATCCCGCTTATTGGCATCGGCCTGTGGTGGAACGCCAACACCATTTCGCACAACTTCATTCATCGCCCGTTCTTTCGGTCGCGAGTCTTGAATGCGGCGTTTTCGTGTTGCCTTAGTCTCGTGCTCGGATTGCCGCAACACCTGTGGCGCGAACGGCATCTGGCCCATCACGCCGACAAGCCATGGCGGTGGCGATGGTCGAACCAGTTGGTTGTCGAACTCGCGCTGGTCGCTGGTCTTTGGATCGCGCTGATGGTTTTGGCGCCGCTCTTCCTGATCACGGTGTATCTCCCGGGTCTTCTACTCGGTCTCGCCCTTTGCCAGCTCCAGGGCCACTTCGAGCACGCACAGGGAACGACCAGCCATTACGGCCGGTTGTACAACGTTGTTTTCTTTAACGACGGTTATCATGTCGAGCACCACGCGCATCCGGGCGGATATTGGCGCGATCTTCCGAAACGAATCGAACGTTCCGCAAAGAGAAGCCGGTGGCCCGCGGTGCTCCGGTGGCTCGACCGATGCAACCTCGATGGCCTGGAACGCCTGGTCCTGCGATCCAAAACCCTCCAGCGTTTCGTCCTCAAGACGCATGAACGAGCGTTCCGCGCGCTGCTGCCGGCCCTCTCCGGAGTCGGCCGCGTGGGCATCGTCGGCGGCGGCCTGTTCCCTCGAACCGCACTCGTCCTCCAGCGTATCCTTCCGCACGCGCGGATCACCGTCATCGACGCGGACGCCGATCATCTGAGGACCGCAAAACAGCTCCTGAATGGAAGCGTGTATTATGTGCATGAGTATTTCGATGGCAGTCCGCAGCGCGACTATGATCTTCTGGTGATCCCGCTGGCATTCGACGGAAACCGCGCGGGAATTTACCGCCATCCTCCTGCGTCCGTGGTCCTGGTGCACGATTGGTTCTGGCGGTCGCGCGGCAGGAGCAAGGTTGTGTCCTGGTGGTTGCTGAAGCGTATGAATCTCGTGAGACGATGAAGACACTGCTGGATTTCCTCTCCAATCGGAAGTATCTCCAGCCCGCAAGGCCGCGCGCCGCCTTGAGCCTCCTCGGCGTTTTTCTGGTCGCACGAACCATGATTTTGATCGGGCGGGACGTGCCGTTCTCGCCGTGGTCGCCCGTCGCGTACCTGTGGCAGGACCTCCTGGTCGTGGCTCTTTTCGCGATTGTCACACACACTGCGAAACGAGGATGGATCCTGTGGACGGGTTATGGGGCGATGGTCGCCTACGTTGCCCTCAATGTTCCGGTGACGCGGCTTCTTTCCTCTCCCATGACGCTGCCCATGTTCCGCGCCACCCGCGGCACACTCGCGGATTCGATCGAGCATCATCTTACGATCGAAAACCTTGCTTTGATCGGAGCCCTCCTGGCCGTGGCCGCCGTGCTGCCTTTCTCGCTGCGGCGATACGTATTGTCGAAAAGGATCGCTCTCACTCTGGGTGCCGCGTCGGTTGTCATCCTTGCGCTGGGACCGTATGCGAGTCGGCGCGTGGACACTGCCGGGCTTCACCGCAACGTGTTCGCGGCGTTGGTCTCGACGGCATTGCCGCGCGTCGAAGCGATCGCGCTGGAACGCGACTGGCGACAAAGCCCGTTCGGGTCGAACAGCGGCGAAGATCTGTCGCGCTTTCGCGACGCGGCGAAAGGCCGGAACGTGATCATGATCGCGCTGGAATCGACCGGCGCGCAATATCTGAAGCCGTACAGCGCCGTGGAAGATCCGATGCCGAACCTGACGGGATTGGCGGAGCAAGCAATTCTCTTCGAGAACGCCTACGCGGTTTATCCCGAAAGCATCAAAGGCCTGTTTTCCGTCCTTTGCTCGCGCTATCCGGCGATCGACACGAAAGCGGAGCTGTGCGCGCGGGTTGCCACGCCTTCGATCGCGCAACGCCTTGGCAGCGCCGGCTACCGAACCGCCCTGTTTCATTCCGGCCGATTCCTGTATCTGGGGATGGATGCAATCGTCGAGAACCGCGGCTTCGACGTGCTGGAGGACGCGGGGGACATCGGCGGCAACCGCAATTCCAGTTTCGGCGTGGACGACGAGGCGACGGTTGAACGGATGCTCGGCTGGATTGATTCCCTGGCGCGCGGCGACCGTTTTTTCATCACGTATTTGCCGGTGGCGGGACATCATCCCTACGACACGCCGGCGCCCGGACCGTTCGCCGGCGACAGCGAAGTCGGCCGGTACCGAAATGCGCTGCACTACAGCGATGCCGTGCTGGGCAAACTGCTCGAAGGTCTGAAGCAACGCGGCAGGTTCGACGACACACTCTTCATTATCTTCGGAGACCACAGCGAGGCTTTCGGACAGCATGAGGGCAACTACGGCCACACCCTGTTCGTTTGCGAAGAGAACGTGCGCGTGCCGTATCTGATCGTCGCGCCGGGATTGATCGACGGCCGGATTCGGGTACGGCGGATTGCCAGCCTGATTGACACGGCGCCGACGATCCTCGATCTCGTGGGGCTGCCGAGTCCGACCTCGTATCAGGGGACCTCACTGCTCGGAAAGTCGGATCAGATGGCTCTCTTTTTCACCGATTATTCGCTCGGACTGCTGGGTCTGCGGGACGGCCCGTGGAAGTTCGTCCATGAGCTTGAGAGCGGTCGCAACCGGCTCTTCGATCTCACCGCAGACGCGCGCGAGGAGAAAGACGTTGCCACACGCCACCCCGAACGGGTGCGGACCTATCGCGACCACCTGCTGGCCTGGAGCGGCGCGCAGCGCGCCTTGCTCATCGACGCAAAACCCGCTCCCGCGCGACTGGCGTCCAGGCTCGCGACGCCGTGACGGCCTGCGCGGTCAAAACGAGGGATAAGGTTCAGGGAATGATCCGCTTGAGCTGCGCCTCATGCACATCGACGCCGGCCCCGGTCCAAACCACGTAGTCCGCCAGAAGCATTTTCTTTTCGATGGGCATTTGTGCTGCGTTCCGCTGATCGATCTGTTGATCGTCCCAACCGCGAGTTCGCAGACGCTGACGCTGCGTTTGGCCCGAACAGGCGATGCAAACCGTCGCATCGAAGTGGCCGGCCGCGTTCGTTTCAAAAAGGAGAGGAATCACCGCGACCGCGATGGTTCTGCCCTCCTGTCGCCACCCTTCAAGCCGGGCCTGCCAGATCACGCGGATGCGGGGGTGGAGGATCTCCTCAAGTTTTCGGCGCTTATCGGCATCGGCAAATACGAGCCGGGCGAGATCCTCGCGCCGTAACTGGCCGTCGGGCCCGATGAGTTCGCTGCCAAAAGATTGAACGACCTCTTGAAGAGCCGGGCGTCCCGGTTCAACCACCTGACGGGCGATGACATCGGAATCGATCACGGGAATGCCGCGCCGCTCAAGCAGCGCCGCCGCCGTCGATTTCCCCATGCCAATGCCGCCGGTAAGTCCGTAGGTCTTCATCGTCCTGGACGGACGGCGAAAGCTCCCGCCCCGGCCTACGGCGCAATGGCACGATAGAAGCGCAGCGGCAACGACGTGGACTCCGGGTCCGTCCACTGGATAATGCCGCTACCGGAGGAATTGGTCGAGACTGATGTCCAGGCCGATAAATCGGCGGTGGCCTGAATGATGTAAGGGCGGCCTGAGAGTCCCTGAACCTGAACCTGGCCGTGGCCGTCGGGAAGACGGACCAGGGAAAGCTGCGCCGCGATTGCGCTGTCGGGCAGCGGCAGATAGAGGTTGTCGATGAACGCCGCGTCCAGAAGTTCGCTGAAGTTGGCGTCTTTGGAGTACCGCCATTCCAACGTGTTGACGCCCGGAACCACGCGAAAGAGGAAGGTCTCCCAGCCGACCTCACCGGACCATCGCTGGAGCCGGGTGCCGTTCACGTAAAACTCCAGCGAGTCCCACCCTCCCTCGGAACTGACGCGCAGATCGAAGGCGCCGGTGCCGGACAGAAGATTCACGGACAGAATCAGCGAACTTCGCTGACCATCGCCGATCGGACCCGAACGCGCAGCAAATCGTCCGCCCGAAACCGCGTTGGACTGCACGACCCAGGGCGTACTGCCGCCCGACGACCAGTTCAGTCCCGTGAAATCGGCCGACTCAAATCCTTCCGAGTAACTCCTGACCCTGAATCTCGGGGTCAGATTGTGATTCTGATTCATTGTTACTGTGAGTGGATTGGACATGGACACCACGCTTCCTTCCCATCCCAGAAACTCGAAGTCCCGGGAAGGCGCCGCGGTCACGAACAACGCGGAATCGGCCAGATAAAGTCCCGACGGCGGCGTCGCGCTGCCGCCCAACGGCTGCTGGACGGTGAGGCGAAAGAAGCGCTCGGTCGTCGTAAATACGTAGCGGAGGCTGACCGAACCGAACACGCCGCCGTAGCCATCCACGGCGATGTGGTAAACCTGATTTGAGACAACCGCATGAGTCAATTCGCTGTGTTCGATATCTTCCATCACCACGTCGTCATTAGCGGCGATCAACGTAAGATTCGTCACGCTATCGCCGGTGTAGAGCCCCAACAGCGTGTCGAAGTCCGATCCTTCCGTGCTCAGCGACAGGAGGCCGTTGGCCGGCGCGCGGAAGCGATACCAGATGGAATGGCCGCCATCGTTGCCGGCATGGAAAGGCTCGCCCGGTTCGCGCGTAGCCCGGCCGTTGATCGCATCGACGTCACCGCCGATTTCCGGCAGTTCAATGGCGTCCACGAAAAAGTCGTTCGTCGGATTGACGAATCTTAACACGACCACGTCCGAGGGACCGAAGTTTCCGGCCCAGTCCTCGGCGAAGGCGCGCACGGTGTTTGTGCCGGGTGGCAGCGTCACGGCCCCCGACCAGTCGGCGGTCCCGTTGGCCCGGATGGGAGTTCCGTTGTTGACCTGCAAATAGACCTGCCGCACTCCAATGCCATGCGGTTGGATATCCTTGGCCGTACCGTCCACGACCACTGTGTTCGTCGTAAACAGCGACTCGCCCGCGGGGCTGATGACGGTCACGAGCGGCCCGTTGGTGTCCGGCCGACCGCCGGGGACGGCGCGCAGGAAAATCTCCCCAACTCCGTTGGTGTCGAAACCGGAAATTGCGATACGATAGGTCACGCCTGCCGTCGCGCTGAAGGTGACATTGGCCTGAAGCCCATTGCGGGTATCGTTGATGGATGACGCAACCGGCGTGAGGCTGGTCAGGTTGAGACCGGTGTAAACCGCCAGGACCGGATCAAATGAACTGCCGGCCACGTCAATGAGCACATTGGTGCTGATCGCCGGCGCCCAGGTCCACCACACCGACGCGTCCACAGTCGGGACCTGGGCGTGTTTCGGCTCGCCCGGTTCGATGGAGGCATAGTTGTTGGTGTGCAGGATTACGCCGCCCTCAGGCAGAATCTTGAATGCGTTTGTGAACCGGTCGTTCAGCGGCCGGGGAACTATAATGTAGTCGATATCATTCGTGACGGTCACGATGATCGGTGGTGGAGGCGGGTCGGGCGGAGGCTCCTGGG
>DATEKZ010000153.1:0-4958 GCA_035277185.1 Verrucomicrobiia bacterium | reverse complement strand
CAGCAGCTTGGCCGGCCAGACGGCGTTCGGATCTCTAAAGACAATTTCTGAGAGAGTGCGGACCTGCTGCGCGCCGGGACGTCGCGCGCTCCGTTTTGGTTGCGGCTTTGCCGCTCTGGGGACTCCGTGACTCCCGACACTCCGCCCGCCGTGCCCTCCCTTCCCGCGGGTATCGGGAATGTGTTTGTCTTCGCGATTTTCAACGCTCTCTCCTTCCAGATTGTTCTCGGCAGTCCCATGGTGCTTTACGCCAAAAGCCTCGACGCCAGTGCAACGGTCCTTGGAATCATCGCGGGCATGATGCCGCTGCTGGTCATTTTTCAAATTCCCGCGGCCAACCACGTGGCGCGGATCGGGTACAAGCGGTTTGTGTTCGCCGGTTGGGGGACACGAGTGATGTTCATCTTCGCGATGGCGGTCATTCCGTTGACCGGCGGGTTTCTGGACAGCGCCACGCAACTGGTCCTCATGCTCTTCCTGCTGTTTTGTTTCAACCTTTCCCGGGGCATCTCCAGCGCCGCCTGGCTACCCTGGATCACCGCGCTGGTTCCGGTCGAGGTCCGAGGGAGATACCTTGCCCGCGAAGCCGGGTGCGTGCACATCGCCAGTTTTCTGTCGCTGGCGCTGGCAGCGGCCTCCCTCGGCCGGGATCCGAAGTCATGGCAGTTCGCCGTGCTGTTCGGGTTTAGCGCGATCGCGGGCATGATCAGCTTGAGCTTTCTGAAACGCATCCCCGAAGTCCAACCGCCCGAAGCCGAGGTCACGTCCACGATGCCCGTGCCCTGGCGGGAGATCGCGCGTTACGGACCTTTTCATAAGTTGCTTCGCATGAGTGTCGCCTGGTCGGTGGCTTACGGTGGCCTCGGCGCGTTCACGGTCGATTACCTCAAGACCGAAGCCGCCATGGGTGATGGCAGCATCCTCCTGGTGATGGGGCTGGCGTTCCTCGGCGGCCTGGCGGGCCTCGGTTATTTCGAATCGCGCACCGACCGCCTGGGCAGCAAACCGGTTGTCACCTTCTGCCTGATCGTCTGGGTTCTGATCATGCTCGGCTGGTTTTTGCTTTCCGCCGAAGTCATCCGGCCGAAGCTGGGCATCGTGGTGGTGCTGGAATTGTTCATGGGTTTCGCCTACGCCCTCGTGAACATGAACAACACCCGGCTCGCCATGGCCCTGGTGCCCCCGATGGGCCGCAGCCATTTCTTCGCCCTTTACTCGGTGGTCGCCAACCTGACCCTGGGCCTGTCGCCTGTGTTGTGGGGATTGGTCATCGATGCCTTCGGCCCGCGGCGGTTCCAATGGCCGGCGCTCGAACTGAACCGGTTCAGCTTCTTCTTTCTCTGTGGGCTTGCTGCCTTTGTTGTGGCCCTTGTGTTTTGCCGGAAAATTGACGAGCCGGAGGCGCGGGACATGGACGAGTTGATCGCGGAATTGCTCCAGTCGCCGCAAAAGCTTTGGCTGCGCCTTTGGCCGCGGGGTTGATTGCATCGGGACCCTTGCTGGAAACCTCCGTCCTCTGTCGTCAATGATAGATAATCTGGAATTGCTTCCCGCCTTTTCCAGGCACCGGTAAAAGCATTGAAGGTTCAGGCTACGCCTGTAACGTCCTTTTCCTTCCTGCGCCGCTCGGATCGAGGATGCCTCTCGCCGTCTTTGCGGGTGTTGCGATCCCTTTGGTTACCGCCTGGCGCGACCGCGCGGAGTCTGGCAATGATCGCCGGAAGGTGTTTGAGGAGGTAATCGACGTCGTCGTCGGTGTTGTCGATGCCGAGACTGAAGCGCACCGATCCTTTGGCTCGCTCGGGCTTTGTTCCCATGGCCGTGAGCACGTGAGAAGGCTCCAACGAACCGGTCGTGCAGGCGGATCCGCTCGAAGCGCAGACGCCAACCTGATCCAGCGCCAGCAAGATCGCTTCCGCCTCGACGCCGTCGAACGCGATGTTCGCGGTGTTCGGCAGGCGTGGTTCTCTCCCGCCGTTGCGCGAAGCGCCGGGAACCTGGCCCAGGATCGCCGCCTCGAGCTTGTCCCGCAAAGCGCGAACGCGAGTGCTCTCGTCGTCCAGGTGAGATATCGCCAATTCGGCGGCGCGTCCCATGGCGACGATGTAAGCAACATTCTCCGTTCCGCCGCGCCGATCGTGTTCCTGGTGCCCTCCAATGAGGTAGGGTTGGAATTTCGTTCGGCGTTTGACGTAAAGAGCGCCGATTCCTTTCGGCGCATGGAATTTGTGGGCCGAGAGCGACAAAAAATCGACGCCGATACTCCGGACGTCGATCTTCAACTTGCCGGGAGTTTGCACCGCGTCCGTATGGCAAAGCACACCTTTGCTCCGGCAGATCACCGCGATTTCTTCGATCGGGAAGATCACCCCGGTCTCGTTGTTGGCCCACATCACCGAAACGACGGCGGTATCGGGTCGGATCGACTTCTCGAGCAGATGCAAATCAAGCGAGCCATCGGGCTAGACCGGAAGGCACGTCACGTCACAACCGGCCTGCCGGAGACGCTCACAATGTTTGATCACGGCAGAATGTTCGACCGCCGTCGTGACGGCGTGTCGTTTGCCTGGATTGGTCGCCAACGCACTTTGAATCGCGGTGTTGTTGCTCTCCGTGCCGCAACTCGTAAAGACGACCTCGCGCGGGTCCGCATTGATCAACGCGGCGACATTGGAGCGCGAGGCTTCGATTTCCTTTGCCACCTGGTTGCCAAACGCGTAGGCGCTGGACGGATTGCCCCATTTTTCCGTGAGAAAAGGCAGCATCGCCTCCACGACTTCGGGGGCGATGCGCGTAGTGGCGTTGTGGTCGAAGTAGTAAAGCCTTCGCTGAGTCATAAATATCCCGCACACGGTTGTTTATTCCTTCCCGGTCCGACGGCACCGCGCAGGCGCGAACCGCCATTAAAGGCAGAAGGCGTACGGTGAGGCAAAGGTTTTATAGTTTCATAGCGCGCTGAGACGTATCTTGGCACCAGCGGAGTGCGCCCGAGTGCGCCCGTCCTCGGGCGCAGAAAGTCTCGACAAGTTCTCACGCGCTGGGGCGGCCGAATGTTGCTGTGTCCGGGGACGAGCGCACTCCGGCCTGGAACATTTGATTGACAATGTTTCCGTGAAACCTATGCTTGGATCAGTAACATTAGTAAATCACTTATGATTGCAACCGAGGCGGCGCCAAAGGTGACGCATAACGAGATCATCAAGGAAGGGACCCCGACCCTTGCCGGTGAAATTGCCGCCACTCTGGCCGACGCCGGCGCGGACCGGTTCTCCGAGGATGATGTGCAGTTTCTCAAGTTCCACGGCATCTACCAGCAGGACGACCGCGACCTGCGCAAGACGCAGAAGAAATACATCATGATGATCCGCGGGCGCATTCCAGGCGGCGTGATGACGCCCAAACAGTGGTGTGTGTTTGACGACCTCGCGACAAAACACGGGAACAACACCCTTCGGGTGACCACGCGCCAAAGCATCCAGTTTCATGGCGTTGTGAAGACCGGCCTTGGCCAGCTCGTGAAGAGCATCAACGAGGCCCTGCTGTCCACGCTGGCCGCTTGCGGCGACGTGAACCGCAATGTAATGGCCCCGCCCACTCCCGCTTTCACCCGGGCGCGCCAGCAGGTATTCGAGGATTGCGTGCGCGTGGCCGATGCGCTTCGGCCGCGCACCAAGGCGTATCACGCCATCTGGCTGGATGGCGTGCAACTCAACCTTGAGGAGTCAGGGAACAAGGATTTTGTCGATCCGCTCTACGGCAAAACGTATCTGCCGCGGAAGTTCAAAACCGCCTTCGTGATCCCGCCGTTGAACGACATCGACGTGCTGACGAACTGCCTCGGCTTCATCGCCATCGTCGAGAACGAGAAGGTCGCCGGTTACAACCTCGCCGTCGGCGGCGGCATGGGTCGCAGCCATGGCAACGAAGTCACCTATCCGCGGCTGGCGGACGTGATCGGTTTCTTCACGCCGGACAAGTTGGCGGACGTGGCGAAGGCGGTCCTGACCATCCACCGCGACTTCGGAGATCGGACCGAGCGAAAGCACGCGCGCCTGAAGTACGTCGTCGCGGAACGCGGTGCGAACTGGACTCGTGCCGAAGTTGAAAAACGCGCGGGCGTCAGGCTCGATCCGCCGCGATCCTACAAGTTCACGACCACCGGCGATCTTTATGGGTGGCGCAAACAGGTCGATGGCCGCTGGTTTCTGACACTCTTCGTCGAAACCGGGCGCGTGAAGGATTCGGACAGCCGCCGGCTCAAGACCGGCCTGCGGCAGATTGCGGAGAGATTCGGCGACGTCGAGTTCCGTCTCTCGGCGAACCAAAACATCATCCTCGCGAACATCACCGAGTCTGACCGACCCGCCATCAACGCGCTGCTTGGGGAGCACGGCGTGAAGACCGAGAACCAGGCAAGCGTAATGCACGCCGCGGCGATGGCGTGCCCGGCGCTGCCAACTTGCGGCCTGGCGCTGGCGGAGTCCGAGCGCATGCTGCCGGGGCTGGTGGACCGCATCGAAGCCCTGTGCGCCGAGGTCGGTCTTGCGGGCGAGGAAATCATCATTCGTTCGACGGGCTGCCCGAACGGTTGCGCGCGGCCCTACATGGCCGAGATCGGCTTTGTCGGCAAAGCGCCGGGACGCTATCAAATCTGGCTTGGCGGCAACACAGCCGGAACCCGCCTGAATCGTCTCTGGAAAGACGTGGTCAAGGACCCGGACATCGTGAATGAGTTGCGGCCCGTGCTCGCCCGGTACGCGAAGGAGCGCAGCGCGGGCGAGCGCTTTGGAGACTGGTGCGACCGCGTCTTGTTGCAGGAGCAACCCGTGGTGGCGAATTGAACGCCTCGCGCGGCCAAGGAGAAGCGATGAGAACATGGGGATTCTGTTTGCTGGCATCATCCGCGGCTACGGCCAGACCTTGCCGTCCAATCTATGTCTCCTGACCAAATCGCCAAA
>DATEKZ010000152.1:0-2845 GCA_035277185.1 Verrucomicrobiia bacterium | reverse complement strand
GTGAAATATGAGAGACCGCTGGCGAGTCCAGAGAGCCTGGTGCAATATGACATCCCCTTCCCCCTCACCCCGGCCCTCTCCCTTGGGGAGAGGGAGAACCGTTCGCCGGTTTTTCGACAATCAAAGCGGGGTATTTGCCGGGGTGGTCATCGGCGAATCACAAGGGTCCGAATGCCGTTCCCTTTCCCCAAGGGAGGGTTAGGGTGAGGGGGAACGCGATGTCCGAATTCCAAAACGCTCGGCCACATCGCCATGCAGCGGCCAGGCAGGCAAATCGCAAATAATCCTCCGAATGAACCTGACCAAACAGACGATAGTCCCCGTTGCGTTCGCCCTCCTGGCATTGTGTTGCCGCTCTGCCGCCCAACCCGGAAGCGCCGAGACCCCGTCCGTAACCGCGCCGCCCGAGTCGTTCTTCGAGATGGTCCGCGACCGAGACCGCGATGCCGCCCGTCAGTTCTACAAGAAATACATCGACGTCAAAGGCATGCCCGTCGTCGCTGCGGGCGAAGTCGCAGACCTTGCGCTACAACGCACGTATGACATCGTCACGCACATGCTGGCCGGGCGGCCAGACCTCCTCGAGGCCATGGTCAAGAACGGCATGTATCTCATCATCATCGGCAAGGACCAGGTCTATACCGACATGCCCGAGTATCGGGGTCATCCCAACCCGGCGTATCAAAACGAGCGTGTGCGCGGCACCGGAGGCAAACCCACGAGTTTCGGTGAGGAGAATCTGCTCAGCCTCCCGATCGACCGTTACGACGACGAGAGCATCGGCGTGCACGAATTCTGTCACACGATCGACAGCACGTTGCGTTCAATCGATCCGGCCTGGACCGAACGAAAGAACGCGGTTTACCGCAAGGCCATCGACAAGGGGCTGTGGAAAAACACTTACGCCGGCTCGAACCCCGGCGAATTCTGGGCGGAGATCTGCCAGTCCTGGTTCGACTGCAACCGCGTCAACAACTGGAACCACGGCCCCATCGGCACACGCGAACAACTCAAGGCTTACGACCCGGAAAGCTACGAACTGGTCCAGTCCACGTTCGATCTCAGCCCGGAGCAGGATTGGCGATATACGTTCCTGCAGAAGCTGCCCAACGTCGCCGCGCCGCCAGCGAAGTTCAAAATCGATCCCTACTACACGAAGTTCACCTGGGCCCGCGAGTTCACCGTCATCGGGCGCCAGGCGAGCGACGAAGCGCTCCTCAAAGCGAACGACACCGTCCGCAAAATGTTCGCCTATCGTCACGACATCCTGAAGGCGCTCATCGCCGACGGCGTGAAGCTCGTTGTCCTGGGCCGAAAGGAGAGAATTGCCGACCTGCCCGAATACCGAAACTGGAAAGAGGTGAAGGGCTTCGATCCCCTCGCGCGATTCCTGGATTACACGCCGGAAACGAAGCTCGTGATCGTCGGCGAGGAGAATGCGTTGAGCAACCCCGGAGACCCTAACGTCGGCGATAATCAGGTGATCCGGGTTTTCGCCAAAACGCTCTACAGCGTGACCGGCATGCGTCCGGTGGACCCCAACTGGGAGAAGCGGGGGAGAGACGTGCAACAGTACGAATTGCGCGTCAAACGGTTGGACGTTCAGTTCGATGAGAAACTCAAAGAGCTTTACGAGAAAGCGGTGAGTGCCGGGAAGTGGAAGGGCACGTCCGCCATTCATGATCGGGTCGGGTACTGGGTCGCGGGTGTGCTGGCCTACTTCGACGCCCTGGGCCAGGACGCCGCGCCCCACGATGCGGCTCACGCGATCAACACCCGAGAGGCATTGAAAGTGTACGACCCCGATCTCTACGCCCTCGTCAACGAGACGATGGCGTATGACGGGCACGTGGATTGGCGCTATGATCCCGAGCGGTAAGAACGCGGAAGTAACCGCGGGGTCACCGTAACGGTCACTAACTAAACCCGGAAGCTTCAGATTTTTAACCACGGATGAACACGGATGAACACGGATGGGAGACGCGAATTGCGCCAATTCTCGCGAATTTCATGGTTCCCTTCTCGTTCGCGCCAATTCGCGGAACTCGCGTCCAGGCATCGACCTGTTTATCCGTGTCCATCCGTGTTCATCCGTGGTTAAGAGCTTTTTCCATTTCCTCGATGACTCAAACCCACAAACCAAAATAGAAACCACCATGAAAAACAGCGTAATGCTCGGCGCAACGGCCTTGCTCGCGGGGTCTCTCCTCGCGGCGGACTCCAGTCCCAAGGACGAGATCACGAACGCAGCCAAAAAACTCGGCGAAAAGTCCAACTACAGTTGGAAAGCGACGGTCGTTGTTCCCGAAGGCAGCCAGTTTCGACCCGGCCCAACGGAAGGCAAAACCGAGAAGGACGGCTTTACGCACGTCACCTCGAGTTTTGGTGACAACACCACGCAAACCGTCCTCAAAGGCGACAAGGGGGCAGTGACGAATCAGGAGGGATCATGGCAGTCACTCGCCGAAGTGGAGCAGGAGGAGGGCTTCGGGCGGTTTCGCGCGATCATGGCACGCAACTTCAAGACACCAGCCGTGCAAGCCGCGGATCTCGCAGCCGCAGCCAAAGATCTCAAGAAAGACGGCGACTCATATTCCGGCGAACTGACTGAAGATGGCGCGAAGACATTCCTCACGTTCAGACCGCGAGCGGCCGGCGGCGACGGCCCGGCCGTCAGCAATGCCAAAGGCTCCGTGAAGTTCTGGCTTAAGGGCGGCGAGTTGTCGAAGTACGAATTCAAAGTCACAGGCAAAGTCAGCTTCAACGGCAACGACCGGGACGTTGACCGTGCCACGACGGTTGAGATCAAGGACGTGGGCACTACAAAAGTCGAGGTGCCTGAAGG
>DATEKZ010000151.1:0-4526 GCA_035277185.1 Verrucomicrobiia bacterium | reverse complement strand
CTACGGTGCTCATGAATGGCGCAACAAGGACGAGGCCGCCAAGTCGCCTGCCTAAAGCGGCGAGAACTCGCCGCACTCCATATCTTTTGAAGTCCGACTACGGTTCGGTTCGTCGTTCGCAGTACACCGCTGCTTTGGGTTGAGGAACGCAGAGACAACGCACTCGTAAAATCCGTTCGCCAAACCGAACTGCATCATTTAGAAAATGGTGCCATGAAAACTTCCCCTTCGTTCGTGACACCGCCCGTGTCCCGCCGTCAGTTTCTCAAAAGCTCAGGTCTTGCCGTCGCGGCCGGCGCCCTTGCCGCGCAGCAAGCGGCCTCCCAGGACACGGTGACTTCCGGCGGATGCCTGCGCGTGGGACTGATCGGTTGCGGTGGCCGGGGGACGGGCGCCGCCGCCCAGGCCCTTGCCGCCGACTCCAACGTCAAACTCGCCGCCCTGGGCGATGCCTTCCGTGACCGTCTGGATGGCAGCCTGGCCACGCTCAAGAACCAAACGGAGATCGCCAGAAAGATCGACGTGCCGGAAGAACATTGCTTCGTCGGGTTCGACGCCTACCGCAAGGTGATCGAGCATTCCGATGTCGTGGTGCTGGCGACCCCACCCCATTTCCGTCCGATGCATATGCAAGCCGCGATCGCCGCCGGCAAACACGTGTTCGCCGAAAAACCGGTTGCCGTGGACGCGCCGGGCGTCCGCAAGGTTCTCGCGATCTGCGACGAGGCGCGGAAGAAAAACCTCTCGATCGTCTCCGGCCTGGCGATGCGTTATTCCTACGGCCATCGCGAAGTCATCCGGCGCATCCATGAAGGCGGTGTCGGTGAGATCCGCGCCTTGCAGGCCAACGATTATCGCGGGCCGATCTGGGTCAAACCGCGACAGCCGGGCTGGACGGACATGGAATATCACATGCGGAACTGGTACTACTTCACCTGGCTCTCCGGCGATTTCAACGTCGAGCAACACATCCACATGCTCGATCTCTGTTCCTGGATTATGAAAGACGAGTATCCGACGCGGGCGTATGGCACCGGTGGCCGCCAGGTCCGGACCGGCGCGGAATACGGCAACATCTACGACCATCACTCGGTGGTCTATGAGTACGCGAGCGGCGCGAAGCTGTTCGCCACGTGCCGGCAGATGTCCGGCTGCCTGAACGACATTTCCGTGCTGGTGATGGGCGCCAAAGGGACGGCGACGCTGAGTCAACGCCGATTGGAAATCGCGGCCGGGGATCGATGGTCCTACGGTGGCGAGAAAAATGTTTCGCAACAGACCGAGCACGACGAATTGTTCGCCAGCATCCGGGCCGGCAAGGCGATCAACAACGGCGATTACATGACCAGGAGTACCTTGCTGGCGATCATGGGACGCATGGCCACCTACACCGGCCAGGAGATCACCTGGGAACAGGCCATGAATTCGAAAGAGGATCTGTCGCCGGAAGGATACGATTGGGACGCGAAACCACCCACCTCCGTCGTCGCGGTGCCCGGCGTGACGAAGTTTGTATGAAAACCATCCTCGGCGTTCTCGTTGCAGTGCTTTGTGCCGACGCGGCGGAGATGGAGTGGAAGGCCGGTTTCGCCACGATAAAGATCACGCCGGACAAGCCGGTGCCCATGGCCGGTTACGCCGCCCGTGTCAAACCATTCGAAGACGTCGCCCAGGATATCTACGCCAAGGCGCTGGCGCTGGAAGATCGGCAAGGCCAGCGCGCGGTCCTGGTGACGACCGATCTGATCGGCCTTTCCCGCGCCGTGGCCGGGCCCGTCTGCGAGCGGATTCAGGAGAAAACGAAACTGGCGCGCCGCCAGATTCTATTGAGTGCGTCGCACACGCATTCAGCGCCCACGCCGAGACTCGAGGAACGCCCCGATCCCGGCATGACACCGGAGGACGCGCGGAACATTGTCGCTTATACGCGGAGTCTGCAGGACAAACTGGTGGAAACAGCCATCCAGGCTTTGTCGAGGCTCGAGCCGGCGCAGCTCTCCTGGGGCTCCGGCGTCGCGCACTTTGCGATGAACCGACGCGAGTTTACTCCTCGAGGCGTCATCCTCGGCGTGAACCCGCGCGGCCTCGTGGACCGTGGCGTTCCTGTTCTGCGAGTCGATTCGGCGGACGGCAGGTTGCGGGCGGTGCTTTTCGGTTATGCCTGCCACAACACGACGTTGACGCAAACCAACTTCAGCTTGTGCGGCGACTACGCGGGTTTTGCGCAGGCCTACGTTCAGGAACGCCATCCAGGATCGCAGGCCATGTTCATGATCGGGTGCGGCGGTGACGCCAATCCGTATCCGCGCGGCACGATGGATCATGCCCGCGAACACGGCGCCACGCTGGGTCAGGAGGTCTGCCGCATTCTGGCCACGACATTGCGGCCGGTCACCGGACCCCTGACCTGCACGTTCGATCAGGCGAACCTCCCGTTGCAATCGTTCTCCCGCGCGGAACTGGAAAAGATGGCGACGAACGGGCCGTCGTGGCAAACGGGAAATGCCAGGGCGATGGTGGCGAAGCTCGATCGCGGTGAAACGCTCGCCAACACATACGATTGTCCGGTTGCCGTGTGGCAGTTTGGCAGTGAGTTGACTCTCGTCGCATTGTCCGGAGAGGTGGTCGTGGATTATGTGCCGCTGGTGGAACAGGCCATCGGTCCGCTCCGACTCTGGATGGCCGGTTACTGCAATGAAGTCTTCGGATACCTGCCCTCCGCCCGCGTGCTCAACGAAGGCGGATATGAATGCCGCGGCCTCTACACCACGGAGGGATTCTTCGGGGCCACCGCGCAGGACGTGCTTGTGGCCAAGGTACGCGACCTGGCCCGGCGCGCCGGGCGTGTCGAAGCAGGAAGCCGATAGCTGCGTCCACGCGTCACTCCGTACGCGCCATGCTCCGACACTGCCAGACCGGAGTGTCTCCTTCTCTCAGCCCCGTTCGAGTAACGTTCGTTAATCCAAGCAATTGCCTCGTATCCGCATTACAGGCGTCGCGGGAAGGGTTGGCGCCGATCTCTCAGCACCTTACCATCTGGGCCTGAGCGAAGTGTGGCCGGGGAGTCAGCCCCAACGCAATCGATCACGAGCCTTGAGATGAAAGCCTGCCGTGTCCGAACTCCCTCTGATGTCGGCGTGTAGGATGGCAACTCTCCTTGAATTCGCCGATCGTCTGTCTGGTGACGGCTGGTCTTCAATGATGCGATACAGGGAACGTTAACGCGGAAATTCGTGTTCGCTCTATTGCTCACGGCATCACCGCTGCTATCTTCATAATTGCCCTGCCGAGCAGCAGGGCGACTAGGCCCGCGGGCGTTCTTGCTTGGGCGGAACGTGCCGCGGGTTTTTTTTGAAGGAAAGCCCGGGCCTTGCATGGAGGTGAAACAGTCATTCGTTCGTGACGCCTTATACTCCCTCCCGGCCGGAGATTAAGTGCGGGCAACACGCCGGATGCTTTCCAACTTCGGGTGTTTGGGTAGGTCTTCACCTACATTCAATTGGGGTCATTACCCCATTGCCGGGCTACCCAACTACGAACAGCTTCGTCGATGCTGGTCAGTCGCGATTGGCTTAGAGGGCCGACCTGGAATCGCCTCCTCAAGGCGAAGGAAGGGCGGCCGATACGCCGATAACATCGCCAGGATCATATCTGCTTGTTTCGTTGGCCAGACGGGGCGTTTGACACGGCCCGGATCGGACCAGGCAGATCCATCATAAAAGTGAACGATTTTTATCGCTCCGAGCGCCTGCGGAAAAATCTCCGCTGGTACGTGCCGATGGCCTCTGCCTGGGTCCTCGAACAGGAGCGGCTGATCCTCGCAAAGGGCGTTCCACTTTCAGACCCTCAATTGTCCGACGCGAAACTGGCCGGTGTCGCCTATCCGGAGCGCGTTCGGCTGTTGCGTGTCGAACAAATTCCCTTCCCGGAACAACCGGATCTGAAGTCGATGGTGGAGGCAATGAAGCTGACCAATCCGCCCACGCCGGGGTTGGCGCTGCGGTACGGGATTTACCTTCGCTCTGATTTCTGGGGTCAACGATGGCAATTGCTCCACGAGCTGGCACGCACGGCACAGTACGAACGCCTGGGCGGTGTTCGCGCATTCCTCGAGTGTTACCTGTATGAGTGCCTGGCCATCGGCCCAACTGCAGCGCCGATGGAACAGGAAGCGATCACGATTGCGCAACGGATCTGCGGAAACCCTCCGTCTATCAGTTTGCTGCCAACGCCGTCGCCAGGCGTTCCGACCCCGAAATCGGCCCGCACGAGGCAAAGAAATTCACAAACGAATCAACAGGGCGGTGGAATTCCGGATCCGCGCTGAGTACGGGCGCACGTTATCACACCGCCGGGGGCGGGGGCGGCGGGCGGGCACCAACCGCTTCGACATTCAGGTGTCAATTCTTGGTTCGTGAGCTGCCGCATCTTGCCGTACTTCCAGAAGCTCAATTTGCAGACACTGCCTGGATGAATCCTTTCTTTCTCGTTTCCCTTTGTTGGCATATATTGGCTCAGTTAACGGT
>DATEKZ010000150.1:0-2933 GCA_035277185.1 Verrucomicrobiia bacterium | reverse complement strand
GCGCAGCCGCTGCGGCCAGGATGGCCGCGGTCCGAAGACTAAGGCTCAGGGCCGACTATGCATGATCCGTTGAACGGAAGCAACTTCAGAAGCGCCTTCCCGGGCGGGCCGAGCCTGCGTTCCCGCCTGTTGCGCCGCCTGGTACCGACGGAACCGTCAGTTGGTGGCGTTGGGTGGATTGACATTGCCCGGCGGCAAGGGCGGCATCGAACCGGGTCTTCGCGCGCCGGGCGGCAACGGCGGCTGGCCGAACCCGGGCGGCAACGGCGGAAGTTGAGTGACCAGGGTGCGCCACGTCCGTCGGTCCTCCAGCGTCATTTCCTTCCAGCGCTCGGCGTTCTTCAGGAATTGAGCGCGCTCGTCCGGGGTCATGCCGGCGAACTTGCTGAACGAGTTGATACACAAACGGCGTTGCGGGGCTGGAAGTCTTTCGAACGCTTCAAGTGTCTTCTCCATTTGCCGTCGTTCCTCATCCGGGAGTGCCTCGAGCGTTTTGGCCTTTTCGTCCGGCGGCAGCTCGAAGAACCGCCCGAAGCGATCACACATCTGCCGTTGCCTGTCCCTGGGCAGCGCGAGCCATCCGGCCAGCTCCCTTTCCAGTATCTCGGAGCGTTCAGGCGATATTTCCCGGACGACGGCGACCCTTTGCGCCGGAAGACTGCGCTCGGAGCGGAAGAAGTATCGGATGATCGATTCGTTCTCCAATACTCTTCGCTGCACTTCGGGCGGCAGCAGGTCCCATTCTTCCAGGCGTTGCTCTACAAGGATCCGAATCCCATCCGGAACCCGGGCCAGCGATGGAATGCGGTTCGTCGTCGGCGTTTCCATCAACGGACGCAGATACCAGCGCAGTTCGGTGGCGCGGAGACGCGCCTCGCGTTCTCCCGGATTCAAGGCGGTGTATTCCAGAAGTTTGGCCTTCAGAAACTTTCGCTGAACCTCGGGCTTTTCGGACAGGGAACGTTCCAATTCCTCCGGGCCCAGGGCCAGCAATTCACGGAAATAGGCGATGGGCGGTTGGGGGAGCGGCGGCGTCGGTCGCGCGGATGCCGTGGTGGCGGGGGCCGGGGCCTGCGCAATCCGCTGTGGCGTTTGTGCGGAGGTCACGCCGCTTCCGAGTCCCCAGCAGATCAACCAAACGATTGGATGGTGCCGCCGCATGCGCGAACAAAGCCTTACTTCAAGACCGCCAATAATTCCTCATCGACCTGTGCCTGCGTGTGGCTCAGGCGGTCGATCGATTCAAAATCCTGCCACAACTCCACCGCTTGCAGTTGGACCGCCCGAGCGGCGGTGTCAACCCCATTGGCGACGTTCGCGAGCGACGCCGCCATTTTCGCCCGCACGAGCACCCGATACTGGTGGTAGCTCACCGCCGTGAAGCCAAGAAACAGGCATGCCGCCGCGAAACGCACGACGTTACGTCGCCAGTCGAACCACCGGAGCATCCCGGGCGTCTGCAAACGGCGCTGCTCCTCACGTTCGACGGCCAACAGAACCCGGGCGGTAAAATTCGATGACAGCGGGACGTCCGGCAGGCGGTGGAGCAAACGTGTCAACACGATCTCCTCTTCCCAGCGTCCGCCCGCTGAGGAGTGGTCCGCCAGAAACGCGCGCAACCTCATTTCTTCATCGGCGGTCAGTGGTCGCCGTGCCGCGGCTTCCAGCAGTTGATTGAATTCAGCGTCGTTCATCGGTCCTTCCATGCTAAACCCGGCCGCCCGTCAAAGTTGCGTTCACTTCCCGGGTTCTTTCCACGCGCCCGTGCGCAAATAAGGCTTCAGTTTCTGCTTGAGCGTCTCGCGGCCGCGGTGGATCAACGACTTGGTCGCCGACAGCGAGCAACCCAGGACCCGGGCGATGTCCTCGTAAGAAAGCTCGTTCTCCCGGCAAAGCAGTATGGCCGTGCGCTGGTTTTCAGGCAGGTCGGCCACAGCTTCCTGGATTTTTCGCTCCAGCTCACCCTGCAGCAACAGGTCGGGCGCCGAAATGCCTTTGAGGTCTTCGAATTGCCTCAACGGCTGGTCTTCCATTTCGGGATGTTTCGCGTCGAGAGACTCGGCCGGGTGCCGCGAGCGCCGGCGAATTTCGTTCAGGCAAAGGTTGCGGGCAATCGTGAAAAGCCAGGTGGAAAATCGAGCCGAGACCCGGTAGCGATGGGCGGATTTGAACACCTGCACAAACGCGTTCTGAGCCAGGTCCTCCGCTTCCGTTGCGTCGCCCAGCGTCCGATAGGCCAGGTTCATCACCGGCTGTTTGTATCTGTTCACCAGCGCCTCGAAGGCCGCGCGGTCCCCGCGCTTCACGCGAAGCATCAATTCGGCGTCGGGGTCAGGGTTGGCGGCCATGCGCGCGCATGGTAACAAAAACCGCCCCCGTCACAAGGTTGCGGTCGGCCGGGCGCTTGCGTTCGGCGCCTGTTCTTCCTAAGTTGCGCCGATGCCGACGTTGCTGGAGAAGATTGAAGCCGATGCCGCCCTCCGGTTGCCGCTGCCCCCCAACCGCGTGCCCTCGCAGGAACTGGCGCGCTACAAGAATTTTCTCAAGGTCGAGTCGCACCGCCTCAAAATGCTTCATCGCGCCGGCGCCGGGGGACAGCAAATCTGCCAGGCCCGCGCCGCGGTGATCGACGTGTTGCTGCGCTACATCCTGGAGGCGGTCAAGTCCGGGTCGCCGGCGGAGACCAAAGCATCGCCGCCCAGGTTCGCGCTCGTGGCCATCGGCGGCTACGGCCGCGGCGAACTCAATCCGCAGAGCGACATCGACATCATGTTTCTGCACAACGGCGATACGGTTTCCACGGCCCGCGGCAAGCCGCATCCCCATCTCACGGCGCTCACGGACGGATTGCTCTACACGCTCTGGGACATCGGCTTGAAAGTGGGGCATTCGGTGCGGACGATCGACGATTGCGTGAAGGTGGCGAACGGCGA
>DATEKZ010000149.1:0-7918 GCA_035277185.1 Verrucomicrobiia bacterium | reverse complement strand
GAATTGGAGAATTGCCCGTCGTTGTCTGGAAGGGACGTTCTTCCAGTCAATCCTGCGAATACTCAGATTGAAACAGTTGAAGTCACTATCAAGATTGCGAAGAAGGGAGATCGATCGCCTCGACCTTGCACCTGTCCCAATTCGAGCCATTGTGTCTGAAAATCAGGGCAGTATCGCTCTTGACTCGCTTCAAGAACTGGGTCGCCTCTTTAACTCCTGAGAAGGAACTAAGGATATCATCCCCATCGACGACAACAACTGGTTGGTCGGAGATCACCGTTTGCTGCTGTATGTGTCCTGCAAACATACGGAAAAATACATAAGCAGCTTGCGTACTCGACGCGATTTTCGCATCCAGGCGTCTCCGGGATTGTCTTTAAGGTCAATGACGAAACGTCAACAGTGGGCCGGCCGATTGAGTTCTTCCGTTCTCCTGCTTGCAGGCCTCCTCGCAACGACTTCTTTGCCGGCCGAGAACGCCGCCGGCCGACGAGGCGTGGTCGCAACGGTTCACCCGCTCGCAAGCCGCGCGGCCATCGAGGCCTTTGAGAAAGGCGGTAACGCCATCGATGCCGCCGTCGCCGCGGCGGTCACGCTCGGCGTAGTCGATGGACACAACTCTGGCGTCGGCGGCGGCTGCTTTCTGTTGATTCGGCGGGCGAGTGGAGAACTGATTGCCATCGACGGTCGTGAAACCGCACCAGCGACGGCAGGGCGTAACATGTTCGTTCGCGATGGCAAGGCGGATGCGCAACTCAGCCAGACGGGCGCGTTGGCCGTGGGCGTTCCCGGCGCACTGGCCGCATACGACTACGCGGTGCGCCGTTTCGGAAAACTGTCCGGGCGGGACCTCCTCCTTCCTGCGGCGAAGACTGCCGAGGATGGCTTTTCGATCAACCGACAGTACGCGCAAAGGTTGGAGGCGACGGCCACGGAGCTTCGGCTGTTCGACGGCGCCCGCGTCCTTTTCATGAATGACAAAGGCGAGCCCTGGAAAACGGGTGACGTGCTCAGGCAAACGGATCTGGCGAAAACGTATCGGTCCATCGCGGAGGAGGGGATCGACTGGTTTTATCACGGCGTCTTTGCGCACGCCACCGCAGACTGGATGAAGAGCAACGGCGGGCTGGTCACGGTGGACGACTTCCGACAGTACCGGGTCAAACAGCGTGAGCCGGTTCGCACCACCTACCGCGGCCACGAAATCGTTGGCTTTCCGCCGCCGAGTTCGGGAGGCGCGCACGTGGCGCAGATCCTGAACATCCTCGAACACTTCGATCTGAAGTCGATGGGGGCTGGTTCGGCGGACTTCATTCATGTCGTGGCGGAGGCGATGAAGCTGGCCTTCGCCGATCGCGCCTACTGGCTGGGCGATCCGGACTTTGTGAACGTCCCGCGCGGACTCGTTTCCAGGGATTATTCGGCAAAACTGGCCGGGAGAATTCGTCTCGACCGTTCAACCGCAGTCGCGCAACACGGCGCACCGGACAATGCCGCCAGCGATGTCTTCGGCAAACACACGACGCATTTCTCCACGGCCGACAGCGAAGGAAACTGGGTCGCGTGCACGGCCACGATCAACACCTCGTTTGGCTCCAAGGTCGTCGTGCCCGGCACCGGTGTACTCTTGAACAACCAGATGGACGATTTTTCCGCGCAACCGGGTGCGCCGAATTACTTCGGACTGATAGGCGCGGAGGCCAATGCCGTTGCTCCGGGCAAACGACCCCTTTCGAGCATGAGCCCTGCGCTCGTTCTGAAGAACGGCCAACCGGTTCTTTCGGTCGGCGCCGCCGGCGGCCCGACAATCATCAGCCAGGTCGTCCTGGCGATCATCGGCGTCGTCGATTTCGGCATGGACCCGGGTGCGGCCCTGGCGCAACCGCGCTTCCACCACCAGTGGAAACCGGATGAGATCGTGATCGAAAAGCGGGTCGGCGAAGACGTGGCGCGCGAACTGGAAAAGCGAGGGCACACATTGAAACGGGTGGATGCGATCGGCGCCGCGCAGGCCGTGGGCTGGGACTCTGTAGAAAAGCGCTTTATCGGCGCGCACGACCCGCGCGTTGAGGGCAACGTATCGGGATGGTAAAGAGAGGCCGTCCGACGGGTTACTGGGCCGTCCAGCCTCCATCGATCAGAATGTCGGTGCCGGTGATGAAGGCGGCGTCTTCTGAGCAGAGATAAACAGCCAACTGGCCGACCTCCTCGACTTTTCCCCAGCGTCCCAGAGGGATTTTGGAGATGAATTGCTGGTTGAGTTCGGGGTTTTGAAGAATCGGCGCGTTGAGTTCCGTTGCGAACGGGCCGGGACTGATGCCGTTGACGGTGATACTTTCCGACACAAGCTCGAGGGCGAGCGCGCGGGTGAAGCCCAGCAGCCCGGTCTTGCTTGCGCAGTAAGCCGTCCGTCCAGCGATGGCGACATGGCTCATGATGGATGTCAGGTTGAGAATGCGGCCGTAGCCTTGGCCTTTCATGTGGGGCACAAAAGAGCGGCACATGAGAAAGACGCTCGTGAGATTGGTGTCCACGACTTGATTCCACTCCGCCAGGGTGAAATCCGTAACCGGTTTGCGAATGTTGATCCCGGCGTTGTTAATGAGAATCTGCACCTTGCCGAATTTGCCGATAACGGATTTCTCCAGCCGCCGAACCTGTTCTTCGTCGGTCACATCGGTCTGAAAGACTTCGGCCTCGGCCCCGAGTTTCCGAACGGCGGCGGCGACTTCATTCAATTGTTCGAGGTTGCGCGAAACCAGGGCGAGACGCGCACCGGCCCCGGCTGATGCGAGGGCCATTGCTTTGCCGAGGCCTTTACTCGCACCGGTGATGAGGGCGACCTTTCCCTGGAGTTTTTTCTCGCTCATGGCGACGTGCTATACCAGATTGAGGTTCCATGTTGACAGTCAAATCTCCAGCCTTGTGTTGAAAGAGACCTCTGTTAGGAAGAGCGGCGCGTGAACGGCGGAAAGAAATTCAGAGTCGGCGTGCTGGGCTCGGGCAAGGGTTCGAACATGGCCGCCATTGCGGACGCGTGCAAAGGCGGGCAGGTGCCGGCGGACGTCGCCATCGTCCTCAGTGACGTTGCGGAGGCGGGCATCCTTGCGCGGGCAAAGGAGCGGGGGATTCGCAGCGAGTTCATTGCAGCGGGAGGATTTCGCACCAAGCTGGACGAGAAAGCGGAGCGCGCGTATGTGAACGTATTGCAAGAGGCGCGGGTGGAACTGGTGGTACTGGCCGGATTCATGCGCATCCTGCAAGGCGATTTTCTCCGTGCTTTCCCGCAGCGCGTCGTGAATATTCACCCCGCTTTGCTGCCGTCGTTTCCCGGCCTGGAGGCCTGGAAGCAGGCGTTCGATCATGGCGTAAAGGTCACAGGTTGCACCGTGCATTTTGTCGATCAGGGAATTGACACCGGGCCGATTATCGCGCAGCAGACCGTGCCGGTGCTCGACCACGATACGCCGGCGACATTGCACGCGCGCATTCAGGAGGCGGAACGCGCGTTGTATCCGAGAGCGGTCGCCGCGTTGTTGGAAGGCAAAGTGATGGTGCAGGGCCGGCGGACGATTTGGCGGGAGTGACATGAAGAATAAATCCATTTTGAGACTTGGCTTGCCGAAGGGCAGCTTGCAGGAGGCCACCCTTGAGAAGATGGCCAAGGCCGGGTTCAATATCTCGGTCAGTGAACGCTCCTATGTTCCCTACGTGGACGATGACGAACTGGAGCTGCGACTGATCCGCGCGCAGGAGATCAGCCGTTACGTCGAACACGGGTACCTGGACGCCGGAATCACCGGGCACGACTGGATTGTGGAGAACGGTTCGAAGGTGCACGAAGTGGGCGAGTTCATCTTCAGCAAGGTGAGCCGGCAGCCGACGCGCTGGGTGCTCGCGGTGCCGGAGGATTCGCCGGTCCGATCGGTGAAGGACCTGGACGGCAGGCGCATCGCCACGGAGGTTGTGAACCTCACGAAGAGTTACCTGCGTCGGCACCACGTGAAGGCCGACGTGGAGTTTTCGTGGGGCGCAACAGAGTTCAAGGCCCACGAACTCGTGGACGCGATTGTCGAGGTCACGGAGACCGGTTCGTCCCTTCGGGCAAACAACCTGCGCATTGTCGATACACTGCTCACCTCGACGCCGAGGCTGATCGCGAATCACGGGGCCTGGAAGGAACCATGGAAGCGGCAGAAGATCGAGACTCTGGCGCTGTTGCTGCGCGGCGCCCTGGAGGCTGAGGCCAAGGTGGGATTGAAGATGAACATCGCGCGGGACCACCTGGCAAAGTTGTTGCAAAGTTTGCCCGCACTGCGTAATCCAACCATATCGAACCTGAGCCAGGACGGCTGGGTGGCGGTGGAAACGATCATCGACGAACATGTCGTCCGGGAGTTGATACCGAAGCTGAAGGCCGCCGGGGCCGAGGGAATCATTGAATATCCGCTGAACAAAGTAGTGTATTGACCGCGACCAAACCTATGGGATCACTAAAGAAACGTCGGAAAGCGAAGATCAACAAACATAAACGGCGAAAGAAGCTGCGCGCGCATCGCCATAAGAAGCGCACCTGGCAGAAGTAGTCACGCCATCACCAGCATTGCTGGCACTTTGATCGAGCACAGTCCCGCCGATGCGGGACTGTGCTATTATAGGCTGCGACGTTTGACTGTATGAAAGGCACTGTTTCGACCGGGTTGATGGTTCTGATGGCGGGCGCGCTGCTCTTGTCCGGCTGCGCCAGCGGGTCGCGCGCGGGGAGAAACGCGTCGGCGACCGGGGCGGACGCAGCGCCGGGGGGGGCGGCGGATTCTGCCGCCCGGTTGAGCGACGCGGAGATGGAAGAGCGCGTCAAGGCGTTTGCTCATTTTTCCGCGGGCGTCAGTTCCGAGCTGAACGATAACGAGGACGCGGCAATGGAGCACTATCTGGCGGCGGCGGCGGCCGATCCCGGGCACGAGGCGCTTGTGGTGGAATTGACCCGACGGCTTCTGGCGAGCAAGCAGACGGAGAAAGCGATCCCTCTCCTGAAAGCGGCTGCTTCGTCGCCACAGGCATCGGGCGGGGTGTTTGCGTGGCTGGGGCTGGCCTATGCCGAAGCCGGCCAGACCGAGCAGGCGATTCGGGCCAACCGAAACGCGATCAAACGGTCGCCCGATCTCCCGGAAGGTTACCGAAACCTGGTCGCCTTGTATCTCGATAGTCGGCAGTATGCGGAGGCGCTGGAAGTGCTCGATACGGCCCTGGCCGGCTCCAGCAAGGAGCCGCGATTCTGGGTGAATCTGTCGGAGCTGTATGCCAACTACGGCTCCCTGCGGCGCGAAGAAGCCGAAACAGTGAAAGCGAAGGCGGTCCTCGCCCTGGATCGAGCCGCGGCGCTTAAACCCCGGGACATCGATTCGGTCCGAAAGCTGGCCGACGGCTACAAGATGATCGGCGAGCTGGAAAAGGCCGAGCCGTTTTATCTGGAATTGATCGACCGTTTGCCCAGCCTGCCGGGCACGCGGGAAAAACTGGCGGATATCTACCTGCGACTCGGCAAGAAGGACAAGGCGGCCGAACAAATCGAGGCCATGTCTCGTGCCGATCCTGTCCGCGTCCAGCCGCATTACCTGCTCGGCGTTCTGGCCCGGCAGGAAAACCGGCTGGCCGATGCCGCGGGCTATTTTGAGATGGCGCTCACGTTGAAGCCGGAGCTGGAGCCTGCCTATTACGAATTGGCGGGACTGAAGGTCATGCTCGACAAGACCAGCGAGGCACTCGAGGTGCTCGAAAAAGCGCGCAACCGGTTCGGACGCCGTTTTGCCATTGAGTATTTCGCCGGCGTCGCGCACTCGCGGTCCAGGAATTACCCTAATGCGGCCCGCCATTTTACCGAAGCCGAAGTGATCGGGAAGGCCAACGAGCCCGAACGGCTCACCCACTCGTTCTATTTCGAGTTCGGCGCGGCGCTGGAGCGCAACGGGGACTTGGCCGAAGCGGAGAAGTGCTTTCGAAAATGCCTGGACCTGTCGCCGAATTTTTCGGAGGCGATGAATTACCTGGGCTACATGTGGGCCGACCGCGGCGAAAACCTGGACGAAGCCAAGAAGCTGATCGAGAAGGCGGTCGAACTGGAGCCGCAGAGCGCGGCCTACCTCGACAGCATGGCCTGGGTGCTGTTCAAACTGAAGGAGCCACGCCAGGCATTCCATTGGATACGAAAGGCCATCGAGTACTCGGACAAGCCGGACCCGACGATTTACGATCACCTCGGAGACATTCACACGGAACTGGGCGAACAGGACAAGGCGCGCGAGGCCTGGCGCAAGTCACTCGATCTGGAACCGAACGACAAAGTGAAGCAGAAACTTGGCATCGTTCCCAAAGAAGTGGCGCCGCCGGAGTGATTCGTGACTTACCGCTTCAAAAAACATTACACGCGCGAGGAGGCGCGGGCTCTGCTGCCGGAGATTCGGCGGTGGCTCCCGACACTCTCGGAGGCACGGCGGAGGCTGGCGGAATACGATCAGCGGGTGGCGGCCCTGCTTTCGGGCGGGAACGACGCCGGCGGAGATACCGTCAATCGGCGGGTAAGAACGCTCGCGGAGATCAAAGACGTCCTGCTCGAATTTGCGACCCGCGAAATCCAGATCAAGGATCTGGACCGCGGGCTGATCGATTTTCCTGCCATCATCGGCGGCCGCGAGGTTTTTCTCTGCTGGGAACAGGACGAAGAGGACATCGAATTCTGGCACGATCTGGAATCAGGCTACGCCGGGCGGGAACGGCTGTAGTCAGCAGAACGGCGTCTTTCGCCGGTCACGGGGCCGAAGGGACCTGCAATGTGAAATCAACGGTCGTCTTCTCGCCTGCCCGGACATCAATTTCCTGCGAAACGGCCCCGGTTTTGGGATGGACTGCCTCAAGCGTGTATCGACCCGGTCGCAAGCCCGGCGGAAGCTTGAACTCTCCGTTCACGTCGGTAACGGAAAAGAACGGATGCTCCACCACGCCGACGTACGCGAACATCCACGGGTGCACATCGCATTTGAATCGGACCAGCACTTCCGGGCCGGGAAAGCTTTTTTCCGTTATCATGTCCTTGAGCGGCTGGGCAAAGTTGAATTCCTTGTTGCTCGTGCCCGGCCTGGGCGTCGCGTGGACGTTGTGCAAGGTGGGATCGGAGTTCTTGATCCTGATCTTTTGATTGACCTGAACTCCCATCATATAGGGCGTGTATTCACAACCGACCTGGTCCAACAACGGCGCGTCGGCAGGCGTCGGGAAGCTCTTCTCGGCCAAACCGGTCTTGACATAGACGAACACGTTGGCCAACCGGCCGTGCTTGTCCGCGACGTAATGGCGAGTAGAGACCGGCTTGCTGTGCAAGGCGGCGCACCTTGGGTCTCGCGTCATGTCGATTGTGAGTTCCGGTGGCGCGGTTCCACTCAGAGTCACCCTGCCTCTGACCTCGATGCCGGAATCCAGCAAGACCACGGCGCCGGCTGGCGCTGCCCCGGAAACGATCCGGTCGGATGGCGCGGGCGCCTTCGTTTCTGTTTGGGGATCGAGAATAATGGCCGCTTCGACCAATTGTGTCTTTTGAGAACCAGTGCGAAGGCGTTGTTCGAACTGGTAATGCGTGGAGCGCCGGACCATCTGATTCGACGCCGACGTGCGGGTGTGAGAAGTCGAGATGTTTGTATTTGCAGCAGGTGAGTTGATCGATTCTCGCACGGGCTTTCTGAGGTTCAGCAGCAGGTAGATGGCTCCGAGACAGACGAGGACGACGGGGACGACCACAATCAATCGCGTTTTACCATCGGCAATGGGGTCCGGGTTGCTCATGGAAGTTGAAACACCAGACCGTTGAACTGGTTTCGTTGGCTGCTGCGACGGTTCCCTGTCGCAACGGCCCCGACGGCGCTCCTGA